>NZ_JBHXTQ010000018.1:0-54902 GCF_042677305.1 Kitasatospora sp. NPDC127121
GACCGGGATTCAGGTCAGCGGCCGATCGGCGTCACGACTGCGATGAGCTGTGGAGCATAGGAGACTCGAACTCCTGACATCTGCCTTGCAAAGGCAGCGCTCTACCAACTGAGCTAATGCCCCTCGACGGCACCGCAGGTGCCGACGGGCACTAGCGTACCGGGTTCCGGCGCCGTTCCCGGCGCCCTACCCCCGGGCCGACCGGACCTGCCGCCGAGGCGGCGTCCGGGCGGTGCCTGGGATCCGGCCGATCCGGTCGGGTGACCGGGCCGGCCGGCCCTGGAGGCGCGGTGAAGCGCCTCCGAAGATCGTTGATCGTCGGATCGTCCGGGCTCAGCGACCGGCCGGAACCGGGTCGGTGGCCTCGGTCCACAGGTCCTGCTCGGCGCGGTCCGCCTGGACCTGACGGTAGACAAAGAAGCCGCCGAGGGCGACCAGGGCGACCAGGAGAAGCTTCTTCACCGCGGGACCTCGTCCTTCTTGCGTTGGCGGACTCAAGAGCCGGTGCTCCGGCCGGACTGACCGGGCCGACGAGTCCAGATGTGTTTCGATCGCGAACGGGCTGCCGGGTGCCAGACTGCCCTTGCGGCCGATGATACACACCAGTGTCCCAATCGTGACCAGCCACCGCTGCGGCCAACCCGGCGGTCCGGGCGGAGGATTGACGCCGCACCTCCTGCCGTACGGCCGGCCCTCCCCGGCCGGGCCCTACGGCGTGCCCGGCGGGGCGCTGGACGGGTGGTCCGACGAGCGGTCGGACAGGCGGTTCGACGGCGTCACCACCACGGCCTTCCCGCCCGCCAGGTCCACCCTGGTCCGGGGCGGCGCCCCCTCGCCCTCCTCGTCGCGCAGCATCAGGGTCGTGCCGCGTTCGTCCAGCTCGTGCTGCTTGCCGGCGGCGAACTGCGCGTGCAGCTGCTCGAAACCGGTGGCCGAGATCTGCCCCTCCCGGCCGGTCCCCCGCCACGGCACCCAGCGTGAGCGGCGCGCCCGCAGCGCGAGCTGGTCGACCGCCGCGAGCACCACCAGGGCGCAGATCAGTCCGGGGATGCTCATCGCCCAGAAGATCGCCATGTCGTCACCATCCCTCCACACGTTCCCTCCCGGGAGAACAGCCCGGCGGGGCACGCGGTTCCCGGAGCGGCGGGGGAAAACGCCGAAGGGCCCGGAGTGCATCACTCCGGACCCTTCGCGGTGGTGGGCCTAACAGGACTTGAACCTGTGGCCTCTTCCTTATCAGGGAAGCGCTCTAACCGTCTGAGCTATAGGCCCTTGCCGCACTGAAAGATTAGCGGACCGATGGCCGATCTCCCAAATCCGGGCCGGCGGGGTTCCCGGCGGGCACCCCGCCGACCAGCGGCGGCGCTCCGGCGGCCGGGCGCAGCAGCCATTCCTCGCGGGTCGCCGGGAGGCCGGCCGCGCCCTCCTCGGTGCTGCGGACGGCGAGGATCTGGTTGATCCCGATCCGGTTCTCCTCGAAGGCGAGCGCGCTGGCGGCCATGTACAGCCGCCAGACCCGGGCCCGGCCGCGGCCGACCAGCCGGACCGCCTCGCTCCAGTGCGCCTCCAGGTTGGCCACCCATTCGCGCAGGGTCAGCCCGTAGTGCTCGCGCAGCGACTCGACGTCCCGGACCTCGAAGCCGGCCTCCTCCAGCCGGGCCACGGTGGAACCGACGGGGGAGAGCTCGCCGTCGGGGAAGACGTAGCGGTCGATGAAGGGGCTGGTGCGGTGCGGCTCACCGGGGTGGTCGGGGCGGCGGGCGATCTGGTGGTTGAGCAGCCGGCCGCCGGACACCAGCAGCCGGTGCAGGCCCTCGGCGTAGACCCGGTACTGCTCGGAGCCGACGTGCTCGGCCATCCCGACGCTGGAGATCGCGTCGAACGGGCCGTCGACGATCTCCCGGTAGTCCTGGAGCCGGACCTCCACCCGCCCGGCCAGGCCGGCCTCCTCGACCCGCCGACGGGCCAGCGCGACCTGCTCCCGCGAGATGGAGACGCCGACCGCGGTGACGCCGTAGCGCTCGGCCGCGTGCAGCAGCAGCGAGCCCCAGCCGCAGCCGACGTCCAGCAGGCGCATCCCGGGCCGTAGGCCGAGCTTGCGGCAGATCAGGTCGAGCTTGGCCTCCTGAGCGGCCTCCAGGCTCTTGGCCTCCGGGGTCCAGTAGGCGCACGAGTAGACCATGGAGGAGCCCAGGACGAGCCCGTAGAAGTCGTTTCCGACGTCGTAGTGGTGGCTGATGGCCGCGCGGTCCCGGCTGCGGCTGTGCAGCCGTCCGCGGGCCTTGCGGACCTCCTCCGGGGGCGGCGTGGGCTCGGGGCCGAGCGCCCCGGCCCGCAGCGCGGCCGCGAGGACGCGGCGCCCGTTGGCGCCGAGCACGTCCCGCGGGCCGAGGTCGAGGCGGCGGATCTCCGGCCGCTCCACGAACCGGGCGACGGCCGAGAGCACCTCGTAGAGGTCGGTGCCGGGGGAGATCTCCAGATCCCCCGCGACGTACGCCCGGGCCAGGCCCAGCTCGCCCGGCTGCCAGAGCAGGCGGCGCAGCGCCCGGCGGTTGCGCAGGACGACCGTGGGGGCTCCCGGCGGCCCGGCGACGCTGCCGTCCCAGGCCTGGACCCGCAGCGGTACCGGAACCCCCAACAGCCCGTCCAGGGCCTCGACCAGTTGACCTGCGAGCTTCGCCACCGCGCGCCTCCGTCCAGCCGTCCTGCGGAACGTCTCCTGACCCGGCCGGGCGGACCGGGGGCGGCCTGCGGCACTCCCAGGCGTGGACCGGGCGCCACCCAGCTAATCCCACCGCGGCCGGCCCGCTCCCGGGCGGCACGCCGCGGGCGGCCGGCTGTCACCCGAAATGCCGACGGGCCCCGCAGGCTGCAACAGCCTGCGGGGCCCGTCCATTCCGTCCGTGGACGGCGAACTGACCGGGGGTCAGGATCCGACCGGGGTCAGTCCTCCTCGGCCAGGGTCAGCTCGACGCCGCCGGTGAAGCCGGCCGCCGCGTTGTAGATGAACGCCGAGAGCGTGGACAGCGCCGTCAGCAGGACGACGTCGACCACGGCGATCAGCGAGGTGAAGGTCATCACCTTGCCGAAGCCCACGTAGTCCATCAGGTTGAGGCCGCCGGCGCTGTCCGAGCCGGTGACGTCCTTGAGGGTCTTGGTCAGCGAGTCGAAGACGCCGAGCGAGTCCAGCGTCATCCACAGCACCGCCGCGGCCACGATGATGATGATCCCGACCGCCAGCGACAGCAGGAAGCTGACCTTCATCACCGACCACGGGTCGACCTTGGTCACCCGCAGCCGGGCCTTGCGGGTCCGGCCGAGGCCGACACCGGCGGCCGCCGCGGGGGCGGCCGGGGCGGCCGGCCGGCGCGCCGCGCCCGGGACGGGCGTGCCGCCGGGCGGGGTGTTGCCGCTGGTCCGGGTGCCCCGGGCCGGGGTCGGCTGCCCCTTGGCATAGGTGGTCGGCTGCGAGAATCCGCTCGCGCCCGGCGCCGGAGCGCCCGGCGGCGGGGGCGTCTGCCCGCCGTAGGTCGCGCCGCCCTGCCCCGCCCCGCCGACCGGTGGCATCAGCGAGGTGGACGCGGCCGAGTGCTCGGCCGGCGGCTGCTGCGCGCCGTACCCACCCCCGCCCTGCGCGCCCGGACGGCCGCCGGAGGGCCCTCCCGCAGCACCCGTGGCTCCACTCACCTGGTCCTCCCGCACTTCCCACCAGGACGGCGGCACCGTCCTGCTTCGTCACTCGTCATCCAGCGCCCGGCGGGATTGCCCGGAACTGGTGGGCGGCCGGTGCCGCCACGCCCTCTATCAGGACGCGACGGCACCGGCCCGTGGTTCGGTTCAGACCTCGGCGTCGCCGCCGGCCGTCGTCTCCGCACCCTCAGCCGTTTCGGTGGACGCGGTGTCCGCGACCTCGTCCTCCACCGTCTCCTCGTCCTCGGCTTCCGCGTTGCGGGCCATGCCCACGACCGCGTCGCGCTTACCGAGGTTGATCAGTTGGACGCCCATGGTGTCACGTCCGGTTTCACGAACTTCGGAAACCCTTGTGCGGATCACCCCACCCGAAAGGGTGATCGCCATGATCTCGTCGGTGTCGTCGACCACGAGCGCGCCGACCAGGGAGCCCCGGCCCTCGACGATCTTCGCCGCCTTGGTGCCGTAGCCGCCACGCCCCTGGACACGGTACTCGTCCACGGCCGTGCGCTTGGCGTACCCGCCGTCGGTCGCGGTGAACACGTACGTTCCCGGGCGGACGACGTTCATCGAGAGCATTTCGTCGTCCTCGCGGAAGGCCATGCCCTTGACGCCGGAGGTGGCGCGGCCGGTGGGCCGCAGCGCGTCGTCGGTCGCGGTGAAGCGGATCGACTGGGCCTTCTTGGAGACCAGCAGCAGGTCGTCCTCGGCGGAGACCAGCTCGGCGCCGATCAGCTCGTCGTCCCGGCCCTCCTCGTCCTGGCGCAGGTTGATCGCGATCAGGCCGCCGGAGCGCGGGGAGTCGTAGTCCTTCAGCGCGGACTTCTTCACCAGGCCGGCCCGGGTGGCGAGGACCAGGTAGGGCTTGTCCTCGTAGGTGCGCACGGCCATCACCTGGGCGATGTGCTCATCCGGCTGGAAGGCCAGCAGGTTGGCCACGTGCTGGCCGCGGGCGTCGCGCCCGGCGTCCGGGAGCTCGTAGCCCTTGGCGCGGTAGACCCGGCCCTTGTTGGTGAAGAACAGGATCCAGTTGTGGGTCGTCGTCACGAAGAAGTGGTCGACGATGTCGTCCTGCTTGAGCTGCGCTCCGCGCACGCCCTTGCCGCCGCGCTTCTGCGAGCGGTAGAGGTCGGAGCGGGTCCGCTTGACGTAGCCGCCACGGGTGATCGTGACGACGATGTCCTCCTCGGCGATGAGGTCCTCGATCGAGAGGTCGCCGTCGGACGGGATGAGGGTGGAGCGCCGCTCGTCGCCGTACTTCTCGACGATCGCGGTGAGCTCCTCGGAGATGATCTCCCGCTGGCGGGTCGGCGAGGCCAGGATCGCGTTGTACTCGTCGATCTTGCGCTGCAGCTCGTCGTGCTCGTCCATGATCCGCTGGCGCTCCAGGGCGGCCAGGCGGCGCAGCTGCATCTCCAGGATGGCGTTGGCCTGGAGCTCGTCGATGGAGAGCAGCCCCATCAGGCCGGTGCGGGCCGCGTCGGCGCTCGCCGAGGCCCGGATCAGCGCGATGACCTCGTCGATCATGTCCAGGGCGCGCAGCAGGGCGCGCAGGATGTGGGCGCGCTCCTCGGCCTTGCGCAGCCGGAAGGTGGTGCGCCGGACGATGACCTCGACCTGGTGGTTGACCCAGTGCCGGATGAAGGCGTCCAGCGACAGCGTGCGCGGCACGCCGTCGACCAGGGCCAGCATGTTGGCGCCGAAGTTGGTCTGCAGCTCGGTGTGCTTGTAGAGGTTGTTCAGCACGACCTTGGCGACGGCGTCGCGCTTGAGCACGACCACCAGGCGGGTGCCGGTGCGGGACGAGGACTCGTCGCGGACGTCGGCGATGCCGGCGACCCTGCCGTCCTTGACCAGGTCGGCGATCTTCAGCGCGAGGTTGTCCGGGTTGACCTGGTACGGCAGCTCGGTGATCACCAGGCACTGGCGGCCCTGGATCTCCTCGACCTCGACCACGGCGCGCATGGTGATCGAGCCGCGGCCGGTGCGGTAGGCGTCGTCGATCCCGCGGTGGCCGACGATCAGCGCGCCGGTGGGGAAGTCGGGGCCCTTGATCCGCTCGATCAGGGCTTCGAGCAGCTCCTCGTTGGAGGCGTCCGGGTGCTCCAGCGCCCAGAGCGCGCCGGAGGCGACCTCGCGCAGGTTGTGCGGCGGGATGTTGGTGGCCATGCCGACCGCGATGCCGGTGGCACCGTTGACCAGCAGGTTGGGGATGCGCGCGGGCAGGACGGTCGGCTCCTGCGAGCGGCCGTCGTAGTTGGACGCGAAGTCGACGGTGCCCTCGTCGATGTCGCGCATCATCTCCATGGCGAGCGGCATCATCTTGCACTCGGTGTAGCGCATGGCCGCGGCCGGGTCGTTGCCCGGGGAGCCGAAGTTGCCGTTGCCGTCCACCAGCGGCATCCGCAGCGACCACGGCTGGGCCAGGCGCACGACGGTGTCGTAGATGGAGGTGTCGCCGTGCGGGTGGTAGTTGCCCATGACGTCGCCGACGACGCGGGCGCACTTGTAGTAGCCCTTCTCGGGGCGGTACCCGCCGTCGTACATCGCGTAGAGCACGCGTCGGTGCACCGGCTTGAGGCCGTCGCGGACCTCGGGGAGCGCCCGGCTGACGATCACGCTCATCGCGTAGTCGAGGTACGAGCGCTGCATCTCGGTCTCGAGCTCGACCGGCTCGATCCGCATGGTCACCTGGGCGGTGGCCTCGGCGGCTGTGGGGGTCTCGGGCTGTTCGCCTTCGGGACGGTTGTCGTCGACCACTGGTGGTCAGTTTCCTTTCACGCGGACTGGTACGTGGTTTCGCTGCCGGTCGGGCGGCGTCACACGTCCAGGAAGCGGACGTCCTTGGCGTTGCGCTGGATGAAGGAGCGGCGTGCCTCGACGTCCTCGCCCATCAGCACGGAGAACAGCTCGTCGGCGCGAGCGGCGTCCTCCAGGGTGACCTGGAGCAGCAGCCGGTGCTCGGCGTCCATGGTGGTGACCCGGAGCTCCTCGGCGTTCATCTCGCCGAGGCCCTTGAAGCGCTGGATCGCGTCGTCCTTGGGCAGCCGGCGCCCGGCCTCGACCCCGGCCGCGATGACCGCGTCGCGCTCGCGGTCCGAGTAGGCGTACTCGAAGTCGTCCTTGCCCCACTTGATCTTGTACAGCGGCGGCATGGCGAGGTAGACGTACCCGGACTCGACCAGCGGCCGCATGAAGCGGAACAGCAGGGTGAGCAGCAGGGTGCGGATGTGCTGCCCGTCGACGTCGGCGTCCGCCATCAGGACGATCTTGTGATAGCGGAGCTTGGAGTCGTCGTAGTCCTCCTGGATGCCGCAGCCGAAGGCCGAGATCAGCGCCTGGACCTCGGTGTTCTGCAGCACCTTGTCGATCCGGGCCTTCTCGACGTTCAGGATCTTGCCGCGGATCGGCAGGATGGCCTGGGTGCGCGGGTCGCGGCCCTGCTTGGCCGAGCCGCCGGCGGAGTCACCCTCGACGATGAAGATCTCGCACTCGGCCGGGTCCTTGGACTGGCAGTCGGAGAGCTTGCCCGGCAGCGAGGCGGACTCCAGCAGGCCCTTGCGGCGGGTGAGGTCGCGGGCCTTGCGGGCGGCGACGCGCGCGGTGGCGGCCTGGATGGACTTGCGGATGATGTCCGAGGCCTCGTTGGGGTTGCGGTCCAACCAGTCGTTGAGGTGCTCGTGGACGACCTTCTGGACGAAGGTCTTCGCCTCGGTGTTGCCGAGCTTGTCCTTGGTCTGGCCCTCGAACTGCGGCTCGCCGAGCTTGACCGAGATGATCGCGGTCAGGCCCTCGCGGATGTCCTCGCCGGAGAGGTTGTCGTCCTTCTCCCGGAGCAGCTTCTTGTCCCGCGCGTAGCGGTTGACCAGACCGGTCAGCGCCGCGCGGAAGCCCTCCTCGTGGGTACCGCCGCCGTGCGTGTGGATGGTGTTGGCGAAGCTGTAGACCCCCTCGGTGTAGGAGGAGTTCCACTGCATCGCGATCTCCACCGAGATCGCCCGGTCCTTGTCCTCCGCCTCGAAGTCGATCACCGAGGGGTGGATCACCTCGCCCTTGCGGGAGTTGAGGTGGGCGACGAAGTCGGCGATGCCGCCGTCGTACTTGTACGTGACGGTGAGCGGCTTGCCCTCCTCGTCCACGTGCTCGGGGCGCTCGTCGGTCAGCGAGATCGAGAGGCCCTTGTTGAGGAAGGCCATCTCCTGGAAGCGCCGGGACAGCGTCTCGAAGGAGTAGACCGTGGTCTCGAAGATCTCCGGGTCGGCCCAGAAGGTGACGGTCGTGCCGGTCTGCTCGGAGCCCTCGTGCGTGGCCAGCGGCGCGGTCGGCGCACCGGCCTTGTACTCCTGGGTGAAGCGCGAGCCGTCGCGGTGGATCTCCACCGCCAGGCGGGTGGACAGCGCGTTCACGACCGAGACGCCGACACCGTGCAGACCGCCGGAGACGGCGTAGCCGCCGCCGCCGAACTTGCCGCCGGCGTGCAGGACGGTGAGCACGACCTCGACGGCCGGCTTCTCCTGGCCGGGGACGATGTCGACCGGGATGCCACGGCCGTTGTCCACCACCCGGACCCCGCCGTCGGCGAGGAGCGTGACGTCGATGGTGTCGGCGTACCCGGCCATCGCCTCGTCGACGGAGTTGTCCACCACTTCCTGCACCAGGTGGTGCAGGCCCCGCTCGCCGGTGGAGCCGATGTACATGCCGGGGCGCTTGCGGACGGCGTCGAGGCCTTCCAGCACCTGGATGTTGCTACCGGTGTAGGAAGCCTGGTCGGTCTGGTCTGGGGTCTGGCTGGGGTTGCCGGAATCGGCCACGAAGCGCCCTCTCTGGCACAGCACGGGCCGCATTCCCGCCCCGTGTGGGCGGGCGTGCGACCACGGCGTTTAGACTCGGTTGCCACTAGCAACAGTGTTTGGCTCTCAGTCTACCGGTACGACTGACAGAGATGGGCGTTTGGCAGCCCTTGAAGGCAGATATGCCGCCCTGAATCCCCTCTGGACATGTCCCGATACTCGCCCGGGGGGCCCAGAGCGCCTGGAAGGGCTGTCAGGGGTTCCGGAAGATCGTGGTCCGCTCCACGCCCTCGACGGCGGGCCGGCAACCCGGTCAGCCCCAGGTGTCGCCCGGCCCCTTGCTTCCCGGAGCGCGCAGCCGGCCGTAGCCGCGGGCGGGCGCCGCCGGGCCCAGCACCTTGATGGTGCGGACCGTGCCGTGGCCCAGCTCATGGTTCAGGCGGGCCACCAACTGCCTTGCCAGCCACCGTAGTTGGGTGGCCCATGCGGTGGAGTCACACTGCACGGTGAGCACCGCGGCGGCGTCGTCGTAGGAGGAGGGGTGGCAGTGCGCGGCGATGTCCGGGCCGACGATCTGGGGCCAACGGCCCATCACCCCGCCGACCGCGGCCGAGGACTCCCAGCCCCGTTCGGTCAGCAGCCGGTTCAGCGCCGCCCCCAGCGGGACCGGGTCGCGGCCGTCCGACCGGGCTCCGCTGCGCAGGCCGTGCCGCTTCGCCTCGCGCTTCTCCCGGACCTGCTCGCCGCGCTGCCGCGCCTGGGCCCGGGCCGCCCGCAGCGCCGAGCGGGCGAGGTCGGCGCCGGTCGGCGCCGCGTCGCCCGGCTGGGGGGAGTGCTCCGCCGGCTCGCTCACGGCGATCTCCTTTCCCCAGCCTGTGGACAACGGTCGCGGACGCGCGCCGGTGAGCCGTCCAGCCTACGGGAGTGCCCGGACGGCGGTTGCGAAGGTGCGGGGGGAGTCAGGCGTCGATCCGGCGGACGGCGCCGTCGGCGACCGCGAACCGGGCGCCGGCCAGCGCCTTCGGCACGTCCTCGGCGACCGCCGCGGTGACCAGCACCTGCTCGCCGTCGGCCACCAGTTCGGCCAGCCGGTCCCGGCGGGCCGCGTCCAGCTCGGCGAACACGTCGTCCAGGATCAGCACCGGCTCGCCGCCGTCGGCGCGCAGCAGCTCGTACGAGGCCAGCCGCAGCGCCAGCGCGAACGACCAGGACTCGCCGTGGCTCGCGTAGCCCTTGGCGGGCAGCGGGCCGAGGCTGAGCACCAGCTCGTCGCGGTGCGGGCCGACCAGGGTGATGCCGCGGTCCACCTCCTGCTTGCGGACCGTCGCCAGCGCGTTCAGCAACTGCTCCTCGGCCTGCTCGCGGCTGGTCGGCAGCCCGCCCTCGAAGGAGCTGCGGTACTCCAGGACGGTGTCGCCGCCGCCCGGGGCCAGCTGCCCGTACGCGGCCGCCACCAACGGCTGGAGGGAAGCCACCAGCTGGATCCGGAAGGCCGTCAACTCGGCTCCGGCCCTTGCCAGATGGCCGTCCCAGACCTCCAGGGTGGAGAGGTCGGCGCCCTTGCCGCCACCGGCCCGGCGGGCCATCGCGGCGGTCTTCAGCAGGGCGTTGCGCTGCTTGAGGACCCGCTCGTAGTCCTGCCGGACCCCGGCCAGCCGGGGGGCCCGGGCGGTCAGCAGCTCGTCCAGGAAACGGCGGCGCTCACCCGGGTCGCCCTTGACCAGACTGAGGTCCTCGGGGGCGAACAGGACGGTCCGCAGCAGGCCCAGCACGTCGCGCGGGCGGACGTTGTCGGAGCGGTTGATCCGGGCCCGGTTGGCCTTGCCCGGGGTCAGCTCCAGCTCGACCAGGGTGGTGCGGCCGCGGTCCACCACCGAGGTACGGACCACCGCCCGCTCGGCGCCCAGCCGGATCAGCGGGGCGTCGGTGGCGACCCGGTGGCTGCCCAGTGTGGCGACGTAGCCGATCGCCTCGACCAGGTTGGTCTTGCCCTGGCCGTTGGGCCCGACGAAGGCCGTCACGCCCGGGTCGAGGGGAACCTCGACCCGGGCGTACGACCGGAAGTCGGCGAGCGACAGATGCGCGACGTGCATGGCTGTGGACTGCGCTCGCCTTCTGGGGAGGTGCGGGTTACTTGGACTCGACCGCGTGGCCGCCGAACTGGTTGCGCAGCGCGGCGATCATCTTCATCTGCGGCGAGTCGTCCTGGCGGGAGGCGAAGCGGGCGAACAGCGAGGCGGTGATCGCCGGCAGCGGCACCGCGTGGTCGATCGCGGCCTCGACGGTCCAGCGGCCCTCACCGGAGTCGGCGGCCCAGCCGCGCAGCTTCGCCAGGTGCTCGTCGTCGTCCAGCGCGCGGACGGCCAGGTCCAGCAGCCAGGAGCGGATGACGGTGCCCTCCTGCCAGCTGCGGAAGACCTCGCGCACGTCGGTGACCTCGGGGGCGGCCTCCAGCAGCTCCCAGCCCTCGGCGAAGGCCTGCATCATCGCGTACTCGATGCCGTTGTGGACCATCTTGGCGAAGTGGCCGGCGCCCACGGCGCCCGCGTGCACCGAGCCGAAGTCGCCCTCGGGCTTGAGCGAGTCGAACACCGGCTGGACGCGGGCCACGTGCTCGGCGTCGCCGCCGTACATCAGGGCGTAGCCGTTCTCCAGGCCCCAGACGCCGCCGGAGACGCCGCAGTCGACGAAGCCGATGCCCTTGGCGGCCAGCGCCTCGGCGTGCTTGATGTCGTCGGTCCAGCGGGAGTTGCCGCCGTCGACCACCACGTCGCCGGGGGAGAGCAGCTCGGCGAGCTCGTCGACGGTCGCCTGGGTGGCGGCGCCGGCCGGGACCATCACCCAGATCACCCGCGGGCCCTGCAGCTTGGAGACGAGCTCCTGGAGGCTCGCGACGTCGGAGATGTCCGGGTTGCGGTCGTAGCCGATGACGGTGTGGCCGGCGCGGCGGATCCGCTCGCGCATGTTGCCGCCCATCTTGCCGAGACCGATGAGGCCGAGCTCCATGACCAAGTCCTTACCTGTGGTGACGTGCCTGCCGGCGGCGCCGTTGCCGCACGCCCCGAGCCTACGCGCTGCGGCGGTGGCGGCTCCCTGTGGTCGGGCCGACCGGGGGAGGACGCCCACAGGCTGTGCACAGCCGATGTGCACAGCCTGTGGGTGACGGCCTGCGGGCAGCGGCCGCGAGGTCAGCCGGAGAGGCGGACCGGCATGATCAGGTACTGGTACGCCTTGTCCTCCTCGGCGTCCACCGAGGCCTTGCCGCTGAGCAGCGCGGGCTTGGTCGGGGTGGTGAAGCTCAGCTGGGCGTAGGCGGAGTCGATGGCCTTGAGGCCCTCCTCCAGGTAGCCCGGGTTGAAGGCGATCGAGATGTCGTCGCCCTCCAGGTCGGCGTCGATCCGCTCGGTGGCCTGGGCGTCGTCGCCCGAGCCCGCCTCCAGGGTCAGCACGCCCTGCTCGAAGCTGAGCCGGACCGGGGTGTTGCGCTCGGCGACCAGCGAGACGCGCTTGAGCGCCTCCAGGAAGGGCTGGGTCTGGATCGCGGCGACGGCGCTGAACTCCGTCGGGAACAGGCTGCGGAACTTGGGGAACTCGCCCTCCAGCAGCCGCGTGGTCGTCCGGCGGCCGGCGCCCTCGAAGCCGATCAGGCCCTCGCCCGCGCCGCCCGAGGAGAGCGCGATCGAGACGGTGTCGCCGCTGCCCAGGGACTTGGCGATGTCCTGCAGCGTCTTGGCGGGCACCAGGGCGACGGCCGAGATGTCCGACTGCTCCGGCTTCCACAGCAGGTCGCGGACCGCGAAGCGGTAGCGGTCGGTGGCGGCCAGGGTGATCCGGTCGCCCTCGATCTCCACCCGGACACCGGTGAGCACCGGGAGGGTGTCGTCTCGGCCGGCGGCCACCGCGGCCTGGCTGACCGCGGAGGCGAACACGTCGCCCGAGACGGTGCCCGTGGCGGTCGGCATCTGGGGCAGTGCCGGGTACTCGTCCACCGGGAGGGTGGGGAGGGTGAAGCGGGAACTGCCGCAGACCACGCTGACCCGCTGGCCGTCGGTGGAGATCTCCACCGGCCGGTTCGGCAGGTTGCGCGAGATGTCGTTCAGCAGCCGACCGGAGACCAGGACGGTGCCGGCCTCCTCGATGTCGGCCTCCAGCTCGACCCGGGCCGAGACCTCGTAGTCGAAGCCGGACAGCGCCAGGCTGCCGTCCTGTGCCGTCAGCAGCAGGCCGGCCAGCACCGGCACCGGCGGCCGTGCCGGGAGGCTGCGGGCAGCCCAGGCCACCGCCTCCGCGAGGACGTCACGCTCCACCCGGAACTTCACCGGTAACCGCCTCCTGGATCGAGCGCTCCCGCTCGCACTCTGGTTCGTCTGATCTTGATCGTCGGTCGGACTGTCCACCGAGCTCTGCCACTCCGCTTCCGGTCGCCGAGGACAGTCTGACGTACTCCGCCGACAGACGGGGCAGACGGGCGGAAGCAAGCCGAACAGATGTCGGGGCGCGGTTGTCCACAGATTCGGGGCCCACCCACTTTCAAGCGAGTCGATGGGTCTAAATGTGTAGTGGTAGTAGTAGGGCCTGTGGAAACCGTGGATAACCCCGTTTCCGCAGGTCAGACCCACTTTTTTGTCCACAGCGGGTGTGGACGGCGGCTGTGGACGAACACGCCGTGCTGTGGACAGCGGAGCGTTACCCACAGGGCACGCTGGGTATCCACAGGTTATCCCCAGGGCTGTCCCCAGATTCCGGCCCGGTTATCCACGGGCGCCGGTCAACTTTACGTGACGCCTTTCACACCAGGGCATGAACGCCGCCCCACGCTTGTCGAACTGTGGATCATGCTGTGGACAACCTGGGGATAACCGCCCCTCCCCTGGGGACAACCGGTGGACAACCCGGATGGCCCATTGGCGGCCCGTCAATTGTCCACAGGCTGTGGATAACGGTTGTGCACAAGTCCACAGGCACCTGACCTGCGCGGAAGAGCGTAGCGGCGACACGCCTGTGGACGAATTCTGGATAACTTCGGACGCCCCGGCCTGTGGACTACGGGGAAGGCGCCCGGCCTGTGGACAACTGCCCTGCGCGGCCCCGGTTTTCGAATCACCGGTCAAGTGTTCGGCGCGGGCTGTGGACTGGCGCAACGTCCGTCGACGGCATCTCTGCCCAGCCGGCGCCCGAGGCACACCTGTGGATGTGCGAAAAGGGCGCCAGGATCGCTCCTGACGCCCTTTCCGGCCACCTCGGCGCCGGACTCGGCGCCGAGGTGGCGCCGGACCCACCACCGGCCCTGCGGCTAGCTCTTGATGCGGTTGGTCAGCTCGGTGACCTGGTTGTAGATCGACCGGCGCTCGGCCATCAGCGAGCGGATCTTGCGGTCCGCGTGCATCACCGTGGTGTGGTCGCGGCCGCCGAACTGCGCGCCGATCTTCGGCAGCGAGAGGTCGGTCAGCTCCCGGCAGAGGTACATGGCGATCTGACGGGCCGTCACCAGGACGCGGCTGCGCGAGGATCCGCAGAGGTCGTCCACACTCAGCCCGAAGTAAGCGGCGGTCTGCTGCATGATGACCTGCGCGGTGATCTCCGGCCCGGCGTCCTCGTCCCCGCCCGGGATCAGGTCCTTGAGGACGATCCCGGCCAACTCCAGGTCCACCGGCGCCCGGTTGAGGTTGGCGAAGGCGGTGACCCGGATCAGGGCGCCTTCCAACTCCCGGATGTTGCGGGTGATCCGGGACGCGATGAACTCCAACACGTCGGCCGGGGCGTTGAGTTGCTCCTGGATCGCCTTCTTGCGAAGGATCGCGATCCGGGTCTCCAGCTCCGGTGGGGTGACGTCGGTGATCAGGCCCCACTCGAAGCGGTTGCGCAGCCGGTCCTCCAGCGTGGTCAGCAGCTTGGGCGGCCGGTCCGAGGAGAGGACGATCTGCTTGTTCGCGTTGTGCAGGGTGTTGAAGGTGTGGAAGAACTCCTCCTGCGTGGACTCCTTGCTCGCGAGGAACTGGATGTCGTCCACGAGCAGGATGTCCATGTCCCGGTAGCGCCGGCGGAAGGTGTCCGCCTTGCCGTCCCGGATCGAGTTGATGAACTCGTTGGTGAACTCCTCCGAGGACACGTAGCGCACCCGGGTGCCCGGGAAGAGACTGCGCGAGTAGTGCCCGATGGCGTGCAGCAGGTGGGTCTTGCCCAGCCCGGACTCGCCGTAGATGAAGAGCGGGTTGTACGCCTTGGCCGGAGCCTCGGCGACCGCCACCGCCGCCGCGTGCGCGAAGCGGTTGCTGGCGCCGATGACGAAGGTGTCGAAGAGGTACTTGGGGTTCAGCCGGGCGGCCGGCTCGTCCTTGCGGGAGCCGCCGGCCGGCGGGGCGCCGGGCGGGGCGGGCACGCCGGGGACGGCCGGGCGCTCGGTGGCGCGTTCCGGCGCGTTCTTGTCCGCAGGACGGCCGCCGGCCGGGCGTGAGCCGGGGGCGCGGCGGCCGGCGCCGACGCGGGGCTGCTCGTTCGGGCCGGGGCCGTAGGCGCCGCCGAACAGGTCGCCCTGGGTGGTCGAGGGCGGGCCGGGCATCGGGCGCGGCGCCGGCCGGGACGGCTCGTCGGCCTCGCGGTAGCCGGGGGGCCGCTCCGGGTAGCCGCCCTGTTCCGGGTAGCCGCCCTGCTCCTGGTACCCGTTCTGCTCGGGGTAGCCGCCGCCCTGCTCCGGGTACCCGCCCTGCTCGGGGTAGCCCGGCCAGGCCGGTCCGGCCGCCGGACCGCCGTACGGCGCGGGGCGCTGCTCGTAGCCGCCGGTGTCGTAGCGGGGCCGGTCGTAGTCCTGCTCGTACGGCTGCTGGTAGTCCTGACCGCCGTAGCCGCCGGCATCCTCCTCGGTCGGGCCGGGGTACGGCTCGGCCGGGGCCTGGGCGGCGGGTGCGGGGGTGGTCGGGACGGCGTTGGCGTCGACCATCACGGCGATCCGCACCGGACGGCTGAGCTCGCGGCTGAGGGCCTCGGTGAGCTGCGGCAGCAGCCGGCCCTCCAGCACCTGCTTGGCCCGCTCGTTGGGGGTCGCCAGCAGGGCGGTGTCGTGCATCATCCACATCGGCTGGGTGCGCTGCACCCACTGCTTGTCCATCTCCCCGACGTCCGGGTCGCTGACCAGCCGCTCGACGACTCTCGCCCAGACCGGGACGAGGTCGCTGTTGACATCAGCCACTGGTGCACGCTTTCTCGGTTCCCCGCGGCTCCAGCAGGGGGTGGTGGATCAGGAGACTGTGGATCGGCGGGTCCGTCTCCGGCGGACCGACCCCACGAGGAAGAACACGAAGAACAAACCAGACAAGTCCTGCAACGGTAGTCAGCGAACAGGGCCGGATCAAGTCGTTGTCCACAGGCTGTGGGCAAAGGGGGCTCCGGACGCCCTCGGGGGGCCGCTCGAAAAAGCCGGTTTGACCCTCGCGCCCCGTCCCGCGTACCGTAACCAGGTCGAGTTGTCGATGGCCGCTGCCGCATGTCCGCGGGTCCACCCGCTCCATAAGGCGCGCAGCACGGGCGCCGTGGATTGCCTTGAACCCCAGCCGAACTGGGGCGATGGGCCGGATTTCCGAACCAGGGGAGATCACGCGGACGCACGGTGACGGCCAAGCGATTCCCCGTCATCCTACGATTCACCTCAGGAGCCCCCGAGTGAGCAAGCGCACCTTCCAGCCGAACAACCGTCGTCGCGCGAAGACCCACGGCTTCCGGCTGCGTATGCGTACCCGCGCCGGCCGCGCCATCCTGGCTGCCCGCCGTGGCAAGGGCCGCACCACCCTGTCCGCCTGATCCACGACAGAGTCTGTTGTGCTGCCCTCCGAGAATCGGCTGCGGCGGCGCCAGGACTTCGCGACCGCAGTGAAACGCGGTCGCCGGGCCGGCCGGCCCCTTCTGGTCGTCCATCTCAGCAGAGAAGACGACCCCAAGGGGCAGACCGACCGGACCAGCGACTCCCGCCCGCACGTCGCCGAGGGGACTCCTTCGGCGCGTGCGGGTTTCGTCGTGAGCAAGGCCGTCGGCCCGGCGGTCGTTCGCAACCTGGTCAAGCGCCGGTTGCGGCACCTCGTTCGTGATCGTCTCTCCAGGCTGCCCGCCGGTAGCCTGATAGTGGTGCGTGCGCTGCCCCAGGCCGCGACCGCCTCGTACCAGGACCTCGAACGTGACCTGGACGCGGCGCTGAAACGGTTGCTGAAGGTGGAGCCCGCCACGACGGCGCCGACGGGAGCAGGACGATGAAGTTCCTGCTGATGGGTTTGATCAGGGTCTACCAGTGGACCATCAGCCCACTGCTCGGTCCGGTCTGCCGTTACTACCCCTCCTGCTCGCACTACGGCTACGAGGCCGTGAAGGTGCACGGGGCGGTCAAGGGCGGCGGACTGACCGTGTGGCGCATCCTGCGCTGCAATCCGTGGACGCCCGGCGGGGTCGATCACGTTCCGCCGCGTAAGCATCCGGTGTGGCACCGGCGGCTGCGAGACTGGCTGAGCAGCCGGTCCGCCACCGGACAGCCGGTGACCACGACCCCCGCCGGTCCGGACCCCGAGGGCCCGGCGACCATTGGCCCCGAGGGGCCAATCCACATGTCCAAGGAGCCTGACCGGTGACCTTCTCCTTCCTGAATCCCCTGTACACAGCGGTGTCCTGGATCATCGTCCAGTTCCACTCGCTGTACAGCAACATCTTCGACCCGGACGGTGGCTGGGCCTGGGGTCTGGCCATCGCCTCGATGGTGGTCGTCATCCGGATCTGCCTGATCCCGCTCTTCGTGAAGCAGATCAAGGCGACCCGGGCCATGCAGGCGATCCAGCCGAAGATGAAGGCCATCCAGGAGCGCTACAAGAACGACAAGCAGCGCCAGTCCGAAGAGATGATGAAGCTGTACAAGGAGGCGGGTACCAACCCGTTCTCCAGCTGCCTTCCCATCATCGTGCAGGCGCCGTTCTTCACCGCCCTCTACGGCGTGCTCGCCAAGGTCGCCAAGAGCGAGCAGATCGGCGTCATCCACGGCGACCTGCTGCTGAGCGCCGGCAAGGCGCACATCTTCGGTGCCCCGCTCTCGGCGACCTTCGTCAGCAGCCACGAGACCAGCGTCAAGATCGTCACCGCGGTGATGATCATCATGATGTCGCTCTCGCAGTTCATCACCCAGCGCCAGCTGATGACCAAGAACGTCGACCTCACGGTCAAGACGCCGTTCATGCAGCAGCAGAAGATGCTGATGTACGTCTTCCCGGTGATGTTCGCCGTGATGGGCATCAACTTCCCCGTCGGTGTCCTGGTCTACTGGCTGACCACCAACGTCTGGTCGATGGGCCAGCAGCTGATCGTCATCCACAACAACCCGACCCCGGGCAGCAAGGCGTGGGACGAGCGGCAGGTCCGGCTGAAGAAGGCCGGCCGGCTGAACCCGGACGGTTCGGAGATCAAGGGTGCGCTCTGGGGCCTGCTGCCCCCGTCCAAGTCGACCCTCGACGCCGCCTCGGCGGCGGCCGCCGTGGTCGAGGAGTCGGCGCAGGCACGCCGCCAGCAGCCCCGCAAGCAGACCAAGGCGCAGCGCCAGCAGGGCGGTGCTCAGCACACCGCCGACCTGACCAAGGACACCGAGGCCCCGGCCGAGGAGCCCGCCGAGGAGCCCGCCGACACCGTCCCGGCCGACTCCGGCGCCAAGCCGGCGGCCGCCCAGCAGGGCCCGGCCAAGCCCGGCGCGGCCAAGCCGGGCACCGGTCGGCAGCAGCCCAAGCGTGGCGGCCAGCGGCCGAAGAAGAAGTCCTGACCGGCCCTGGATCCGTTGTGACAGCGCGCAGAGCTTCGTTCCCGGCCCACCAATCTGGGCCCATCTCCGAAGGAGTCCATCAGTGACGGAAGGCACCACCTCCGCCGTCGAGGCCGAGGCCGCCGCCAGCACCGACGAGAACGTCATCGCCCGACTGGAGCAGGAGGGCGACATCGCGGCGGACTACCTGGAGGGTCTGCTCGACATCGCCGACCTCGACGGTGACATCGACATGGACGTCGAGGGCGACCGCGCCCTGGTCTCCATCGTCGGTGAGGGCAACGACCGCGCGCTGCAGCGCCTGGTCGGCCAGGACGGCGAGGTGCTGGAGGCGCTGCAGGAGCTGACCCGGTTGGCTGTCCACCGGGAGACCGGGGAGCGCAGCCGCCTCATGCTGGACATTGCCGGCTTCCGGGCCCGCAAGCGCTCCGAGCTGGCCGCGCTCGGTGCCGAGGCCGCCGAGCAGGCGAAGAGCAGTGGCGAGCAGGTCAAGCTGCGGCCGATGACGCCCTTCGAGCGCAAGGTCGTCCACGACGCGGTCGCGGCCGCCGGTCTGCGCAGCGAGTCGGAGGGCGAGGAGCCCGAGCGGTGCGTGGTCGTGCTGCCGGTCTGAGGCCGGCGGTACGACGACCGGCCGCCTCGGCGGCCGGTGGGCTTCACCGGACGCGACCCCGTCCGCCTCGTGCGGGCGGGGTCGTCGTCCATTCGCGGGGCGTGGGCCCGGCGCGAGATGTTTCACGTGAAACTGTGCGGAGAGCGGGTCGGTGGATCCGGGGATCGGAGAGGTCGAGATGGACACGGAGAACGCGGCTGCTGGCCGGCCGGGGGCGGACGACGTGAATCCGGCCGCTGCGGGGCCGGCCGCCGAGGCGGTCGAGGCGACCGAGGTGCCCGAGGTGCCCGAGGTGCCCGAGGCCCCGGCCGTCGCCCGGGAGGTCTTCGGTGATCGTTTCGACGCCGCGGTCCGCTACACCGAGCTGCTGGCCACCGCGGGCGTGCGGCGCGGGCTGATCGGGCCGCGCGAGGTGCCCCGGCTCTGGGACCGGCACGTCCTCAACTGCGCGGTGCTCGCCGAGCTGCTGCCGGCCGGCTCCACCCTGTGCGACGTAGGCTCCGGCGCCGGCCTGCCGGGCATCCCGGTGGCGCTGGTCCGTCCGGACGTCTCGGTGACGCTGCTGGAGCCGCTGCTGCGGCGGACCACCTTCCTGGAGGAGGTCGTCCGGGAGCTGGGGCTGGAGAACGTCACGGTGCTGCGCGGCCGCGCCGAGGAGATGGTCGGCAAGCTCGCGGTGGACGTGGTGACCGCCCGGGCGGTGGCGCCGCTGGACCGGCTGGCCGGCTGGGGGATGCCGCTGCTCCGTCCGCACGGGCAGATGCTGGCGCTCAAGGGCGACAGTGCCGAGCAGGAGCTGGCCGATTCGCGGGCCGGGCTGACCAAGCTGGGCGCGGTCGAGTGGAGCGTGATCTCGGTCGGCGAGGGCACCCTGGAGACCTCGACCCGGGTGGTCCAGGTCAAGGCGGGGGAGAGCCCCGGCGGGGTGAAGGCCGCGACCCGGCGGGCGAAGGCGGCCCGGGCCGGACGGAACGCGGGCGGCGTCCGGACCGGCGAGCGCAGCCGGGGCGGGCGGCGCCGCACCCGCTGAGGCGGGTGACGCCTGGCACGCTCGACGACGGGCGGGTGGTTCCTCCTGAGGGGGGAGCCACCCGCCCGTCGGCGTTCCGGTGGCCGTCGGGGTGACGGCCGGTCGACGGGAGGACACCGGAGTGTCGCAACGTCAGATTTCCGACATAGCGGGCATGGTGTTTCACGTGAAACGTCGCTCCTTGCTCTCGGGAATCCTCGGCCGCAGCCGGGCGGCGACTGTTGCCGCTCCGGTTTCACGTGAAACACTGACCCCCATGCAGGACTCGGAGACCATCGGCCAGATCGATGACACGCCCATCGCGAGGGCTGCCCAGGCTGCGGTTCAGGCGATCGGCCGAGCGGGTGAGGGTCTGCCCCGCCCCGCCGCCACCCGGGTGATCGTGGTCGCCAACCAGAAGGGCGGGGTCGGCAAGACCACCACCACCGTCAACCTGGCCGCCTCGCTCGCCATGCACGGACTGCGCGTCCTGGTCGTCGACCTCGACCCGCAGGGCAACGCCTCCACCGCCCTCGGCATCGACCACCACGCCGAGGTGCCGTCCGTCTACGACGTCCTGGTCGAGGGCAAGCCGCTCGCCGACGTGGTGCAGCCGGTGGTGGACGTCGAGGGGCTGTTCTGCGTCCCCGCGACCATCGACCTGGCCGGCGCCGAGATCGAGCTGGTGTCGCTGGTGGCCCGGGAGAGCCGGCTCCAGCGCGCCATCGCCGCCTACGAGCAGCCGCTGGACTACGTCCTGATCGACTGTCCGCCCTCGCTGGGCCTGCTGACGGTCAACGCCCTGGTGGCCGGGCGGGAGGTGCTGATCCCGATCCAGTGCGAGTACTACGCGCTGGAGGGCCTGGGCCAGCTGCTGCGCAACGTCGAGCTGGTGCGCGCGCACCTCAACCCCGCGCTGCACGTCTCGACCATCCTGCTCACCATGTACGACGCCCGGACCAGGCTGGCCGCCCAGGTCGCCGAGGAGGTCCGGACGCACTTCCCGCAGGAGGTGCTGAGCACCGCGATCCCGCGCTCGGTGCGCATCTCGGAGGCGCCCAGCTACGGTCAGACGGTCCTCACCTACGACCCGGGCTCGACCGGGGCGCTCTCCTACCTGGAGGCCGCCCGCGAGCTCGGGCTGCGCGCGGCGGCGGTCGGCGGCGGCCCGCTCCTGGGGCAGCAGCGGCACGGCAGCGGTACGGGGCACGGAGCCCCGGTGGCACAGCACGGTACGACGGAGGGTCATCGGTGAGTGGTCGCAGGGGTTTGGGACGAGGGCTGGAGGCGCTGATCCGCCCCGCCGTACCGGTGGACGGCGGGGCGGCGGCCGCGCCCGCACCGGCCCCGGTGGGGGCGATCGGCGCGGCGTCGCCGACCTCGGTACCGACGCTGCCGACCGGCCGCGGCACGGTGGCGGCCCGGGCGGCCGCGGAGAAGCAGGCCGAGCAGGCGCAGCCGGCGCCGGTGGCCGGTGCCTTCTTCGCCGAGCTGCCGCTGGACGCGATCGAGCCCAACCCGCGCCAGCCCCGTGAGGTCTTCGACGACGACAAGCTGGCCGAGCTGGTCGTCTCGATCAAGGAGGTCGGTCTGCTCCAGCCGATCGTGGTGCGCCAGGTCGCGCCCGATCGCTTCGAGCTGATCATGGGCGAGCGCCGCTGGCGCGCCTCCAAGGAGGCCGGGCTGAAGCAGATCCCGGCCATCGTCCGTGCCACCGAGGACGACAAGCTGCTGCTGGACGCCCTGCTGGAGAACCTGCACCGGGCCGAGCTGAACCCGCTGGAGGAGGCGGCCGCCTACGACCAGCTGCTGCGGGACTTCTCCTGCACCCACGACGAGCTGGCCGACCGGATCGGCCGCTCGCGCTCGCACGTCTCCAACACGCTGCGGCTGCTGAAGCTCTCGCCCACCGTGCAGAGCCGGGTCGCCGCCGGGGTGCTGACCGCCGGCCACGCCCGGGCGCTGCTCGGGGTGCCGGATGCCGAGCGGCGGGAGCTGCTGGCCAAGCGGATCGTCGCGGAGGGCCTCTCGGTGCGGACCACCGAGGAGATCGTCGCGCTGATGGGCGAGGAGGAGGACCGGAAGCCGAAGCGCCAGGCGCCGAAGGCGGGCAAGCTGATCTCCCCGGCCTTCAACGATCTGGCGAGCCGGCTGTCGGACCGCTTCGACACCCGGGTCAAGGTCGAGGTGTCGCAGCGCGGCGGCAAGCTGGGCAAGGGCAAGGTGGTGCTGGAGTTCGGTTCGGTGGAGGACCTGAACCGGATCCTGGACAGCCTGGCCCCGGGCGAGGACGGTCTGCGGCTGTCGCAGGGCTGAGCCGGGGACGATACCCGATGGGTGCATGTTCCGCGTGAGCACTGTTTCACGTGAAACATGCACCCATCGGCGTCTGTGGGGGCATGCTCGACCGTGAAGTGGAGGAGGAGGTGCGGGGCATGGGACGCCGGATCGCTCCGCTGACCCTGGACAACCTCGCCGATCTGCCGACGACCTGCCGCTCCTGTGTGTTCTGGGAGCTGGATCCGGTCAGCGGGAAGGCGGCGGTGGAGTCCGGGAAGCCGGAGCTGGAGAAGGAGGGGTGGATCTCCGCGGTGCTGCTGGAGTGGGGTTCCTGCGGTCGGATCGTCTACGTGGACGACCAGCCGGCCGGCTTCGTGCTGTACGCGCCGCCCGCCTACGTCCCCCGGTCGCAGTCCTTCCCGACCAGTCCGGTCTCGCCGGACGCCGTCCAGCTGATGGTCAGTCGGGTGGTTCCGGGCTACCAGCGACAGGGGCTCGGCCGGGTGCTGGTGCAGACCGTGGCCAAGGACCTGCTCGGGCGCGGGGTGCGGGCGATCGAGGCCTTCGGCTCGGCCGGTCCTGAGCCGGTCGGCTGCGTGCTGCCGGCCGACCACCTGCTCGCGGTCGGCTTCAAGACCGTCCGCTCGCACCATCGCTACCCGCGGCTGCGGCTGGAGGCGCGCACCACGCTGTCCTGGCGGGGCGATGTGGAGGTGGCGCTGGAGCGGCTGCTCGGCGGGGCGCGCAAGGAGCCGGCGCTGCGGCCGTTCTGAGGCGGGAGGCGCGTGGAAACGACGACGGCGGGGCTCCCCGGTGTGGGGAGCCCCGCCGTCGTACGGTCGACGACCGGTCGACCGGACAGGGCCTAGATGAAGCCGTCCAGCTCGCGCAGCAGCGCGGCCTTCGGACGGGCACCGGTGATGGACTTCACCGGCTCGCCGCCCTTGTAGAGGATCAGGGTCGGGATCGAGATGACGCCGTACTGGGCGGCGGTCGCCTGGTTGGCGTCCACGTCCAGCTTGGCGATGGTCAGCTTGTCGCTGTGCTCGGAAGCGATCTCGTCCAGGATCGGGGCGACCTGGCGGCACGGGCCGCACCAGGTGGCCCAGAAGTCGACCAGCACGGGCTTGTCGCTGTCCAGGACGTCGGCCTTGAACGTCGCGTCGGTGACGGTGGTGGTGGCGCCGGCCACGGGAACTCCTCGGGTTCGGACGGAGGGGGCTGCTGCCAGGAGAACAACGGGCGGGCCCGTTCTGTTTCGCCCTGGCCGGGGCGGGGGTGTTTCACGTGAAACGGGTGTCACACCCCCGCGGGGGTCGGTCGGTGGCGAGGGGGTCAGACCGCCACGGCGGCGGTGGCCTTGGCCTCCAGGTCGTCCAGGGCGGCGAGGTAGCGCTCGGCGTCCAGGGCGGCGGAGCAGCCGGTGCCGGAGGCCGTGATGGCCTGGCGGTAGGTGTGGTCCACGACGTCGCCGGCGCCGAACACGCCCGGGATGTTGGTCCGGGTCGAGGGCGCCTCGACCTTGAGGTAGCCCTCCGCGTCGAGGTCCAGCTGGCCCTTGAACAGGTCGGTGCGCGGGTCGTGGCCGATCGCGATGAACAGGCCGGTGACGGCCAGCTCGCGGGTCTCGCCGGTGGTGGTGTCGCGCAGGGTGACACCGCTCAGCTTCGGGTCGCCGTGGATGGCCTCGACCGCGCTGTCCCACTCGAAGCGGATCTTCTCGTCGGCGAAGGCGCGCTCCTGCATCGCCTTGGAGGCGCGCAGGCTGTCCCGGCGGTGGATGATCGTGACGCTCTTGGCGAAGCGGGAGAGGAAGGTCGCCTCCTCCAGGGCGGTGTCGCCGCCGCCGACCACGGCGATGTCCTGGTCGCGGAAGAAGAAGCCGTCACAGGTGGCGCACCAGGAGACACCGCGGCCGGAGAGCTTGTCCTCGTTCGGAAGGCCCAGCTTGCGGTGCTGGGAGCCGGTGGTGACGATCACGGCGCGCGCCCGGTGCACGTTGCCCTCGGAGTCGGTGACGGTCTTGATGTCACCGGTGAGGTCGACCGAGACGATGTCGTCCGGGATCAGCTCGGCGCCGAAGCGCTCGGCCTGCGCCCGCATGCTGTCCATCAGCTCGGGACCCATGATGCCGTCCCGGAAGCCCGGGAAGTTCTCGACCTCGGTGGTGTTCATCAGGGCGCCGCCGGCGGTGACGGCCCCCTCGAAGACCAGCGGCTTGAGGGAGGCCCGCGCCGTGTAGAGCGCGGCCGTGTAGCCGGCCGGGCCGGAACCGATGATGATCACGTTACGGACGTCGCTCACTGCATCTCCTGGTTCGCATCGCGACCCGCGCTAGGTGCGGGGAGGGCGGTTCTGCTCCGCCGCCCGGGACAACGACTGACCAGTGTCTCGCATTCCCAGGCGGATCAGTACCAGGCGACCGCACTGTGGGAGTGGCGCGGCGCCCTGCTCGTCGATCGCATGGGAACGGAGCCCGGATCCCCTGGGCGCCCGCCCCGGGACGTCAACGGGTGGGCACGGTGCGCTGCAGCACGACCGGGCCGCAGTCGGGGGAGCGCAGGTAGACGTCCGCGAACCCGGGCCGGCCGGGCGCCGGGTAGACCAGGACCTCGACCGGGGCGCCCGCGTAGCTGCCGTGGTCGGTGGCCAGCGGCACGCCCTCGGCGAGGGCCTGGCAGGACGGCGGGGAGGACGGCGGGGAGGCCTGGGTGGTGAGCTCCTGGCGGCCGTCGGCGGGCATCGCGGCGGAGGGCTTGGCGGGCCCGGTCGGGCGCAGCCCGGGGGCGGTGCCCGACCGGGCCAGCAGCTGCTGGATCTGGGCGGCGAGCTGGTCGTCCCGGTACACCGGGCCGGCCCCCGCGGCGTGGTCGGCGCGGGGGCTCTGCGCCGTGCCGGGGCTTGCGCCGGTGCCGAGGGAGGCGGAGGCGGGGGCACCGGCGGACAGGGTCGGGTGCTGGTCGTCCTGGTCGGCCGGGTGCAGCAGCAGGGCTGCGCCGAGGGCGATCGCGGCCAGGGCGGCGGTCGCGCCGAGCAGCAGGCCGGCGCGTCGCCGCCGGGGGCGGGGGCGGGGGCGGCCCGGGCCGGTGGCCGCGGCGGGGGGGGGGGGGGGAGGGGCGGGGGGCCCCGCCGACACCACCCCCGTGGGTGTCGGCGGGCGCACCGGCGGCTCGGGGTCGGCCGCCGGGCCGGGTGCCCAGGTCGAGGTCGGCGACGGGGTGCCAGGTGGCGGCTGCGGCGTCCGTACCGGCCTGCGGGTCGGGCAGGTCGGGGGCGAAGGCGAGGTAGGCGACGGAGACGACGTGCATGCGCGGGTCTCGCTCGGGGGCGCCGTAGGTGCCGAGCTGTTCGAGGTGGACGCGGCAGAGCGCGGCCTCGACTTCGGAGCCGCCGAGCAGGCCGGTCTCCTCGGCGAGTTCGCGGGCGGCGGCCTCGTCCAGGCTCTCCTCGCCGGCGCGCAGGAAGCCGCCGGGCAGGGCCCAGCAGCCCTGGTAGGGCGGGGCGCCGCGCTGGACGAGCAGGACGTGCAGGCCGCTGTGGCGCAAGGTCAGGGCGACCACGTCGACGGTGACGGCGATCGGGGCGTAGGCGCGCGGGTCGTAGGCGGCGAGCCACTCCTGCTCGTCCTGCTCGCTCGCGGGCGTGGTCGGGGGCGGGGTGGACGGGTCGTCCGTTTCCATCACCGGCTCCTCTCCGCGCTCGCCGCCGTACGGGGTGCTGTCGTTCTCTGGCTGAGCACAACGTAGCGATTCCGTTCCCCGGCGGCAAATGGTTTTCCGGGTCCGCGGGGATGCCCGGCTTCTAGGCTGTGAACAGGAACGACCGCGCCCGAGGAGGCCCCATGCCCACTGCTCCCCCGCCGGACTTCGCCGCGGCGCTGGCGGCCGGTCCGCTGGTGCTGGACGGCGGGATGTCGAACCAGCTGGCGGCGGCCGGGCACGACCTCCTCGACGAGCTGTGGTCGGCGCGGCTGCTGGCGGACGCGCCGGAGGCGGTGGTGGCGGCGCACCGGGCGTACTTCGCGGCCGGGGCCGACGTCGCCATCACGGCGAGCTACCAGGCGAGCTTCGAGGGCTTCGCCCGGCGCGGAGTGGGCCGGGCCCAGGCCGCACGGCTGCTGGCGCGCAGCGTGGAGCTGGCCCGGGAGGCGGCACGGGCCGAGCCGGGCGGGCGGCGGCGCTGGGTCGCGGCGTCGGTGGGGCCGTACGGGGCGGTGCTGGCGGACGGTTCGGAGTACCGGGGCCGGTACGGGCTGAGCACCGCGGAGCTGGTGGCCTTCCACCGGCCGCGGCTGGAGGCGCTGGCGGCGGCCGGGCCCGACGTGCTGGCGCTGGAGACGGTGCCGGACGCGGACGAGGCGCGGGCACTGCTGGAGCTGGTGCGCGGGCTGGGCGTGCCGGCCTGGCTGTCGTTCAGCGTGGCGGGCGACCGGACCAGGGCGGGCCAGCCGCTGGCGGAGGCGTTCGCGCTGGCGGCCGGGGTGGACGAAGTGCTGGCGGTGGGCGTGAACTGCTGCACCCCGCAGGACGCGGACCGGGCGGTGGCGCTGGCGGCCGAGGTGACCGGCAAGCCGGTGGTGGTGTACCCGAACAGCGGGGAGGAGTGGGACGCCGCGCGCCGGGACTGGCGCGGCGAGCCGACGTTCCGCTCGGCCCGGGTGGGCGGCTGGCTGGCGGGCGGCGCACGGCTGGTGGGCGGCTGCTGCCGGGTGGGGCCGGACGGGATCGCCGCGCTGGCGGCGGAGGTCGCGGTGCGCCGGGGGCGCTCGAACGACGTCGGGGAGTGAGGGACGTCTGAGTGTGAGCGGCGCGGCGGGCGGCGGAGGTTAACGGACGGCCGAGCGCGGGTTACCGAGGGGGAAGGTGCACGGACCGGCGACGGCCTGGCAGACTCGTCCCGTTACCACTGCGGTCGACAATGTCGACCGCCTGTCAGCGCGGAGGTCCCCATGCCCGGCCCGATCCAGTCGCTCTCCCGGGCCGCCGCGATCTTGCGCCTGCTGGCCGGCGGTGAGCGCCGCCTGGGCCTGTCCGAGGTCGCGACGGCGCTGGAACTCGCCAAGGGCACCGCGCACGGCATCCTGCGCACGCTCCAGCAGGAGGGGTTCGTCGAGCAGGACCCGGAGAGCGGCAAGTACCAGCTGGGCGCCGAACTGCTGCGGCTGGGGCAGAGCTACCTGGACGTGCACGAGCTGCGGGCACGGGCGCTGGTCTGGGCGGACGACCTGGCCCGGGCGGCCGGCGAGACCGTCTACCTGGGGGTGCTGCACCAGCAGGGCGTGCTGGTCGTGCACCACGTCTTCCGGCCGGACGACACCCGGCAGGTGCTGGAGGTCGGCTCGATGCAGCCGCTGCACAGCACCGCGCTGGGCAAGGTGCTGCTGGCCTACGACCCGGTCGCGCGCGGCGAGTTGGGCGACGGGCCGTACGAGTCGTACACCCTGCGGACACTGACCGAGGCGGCCGACGTGGACGCCGAGTGCGCGCTGATCCGTGAGCGCGGCTGGACGGACTCGATCGAGGAGACCTGGGAGGGCGTGGCCTCGATCGGCGCGCTGATCCAGGACCGGCGGCGCAACCCGGTGGGCGCGGTGTGCATCAGCGGCCCGGTGGAGCGGGTCTGCGAGGACGGCTTCGTGAAGCCGTCGCTGGTGGCCTCGGTGCGCAGCGCGGCACGGGCGATCTCGCGCGATCTGGGCGCCGGGCGCTTCTGAAACCCCGGGCCGCACCGGCGGCCACATCGTCACGCTGAGGCGCGGACGGGCATCGGCCTGTCCGCGCCTTGGCGTTTTGCCCCGGTTTGGCCCGCTCCGCTGGGTAACTTCGGGGGAAGGGTCACAGCTCCGTAACCCTGCCTTGACGCGAGGGCAACCAGGGGAGGAAGCTTCCGCATAACGGTCGACATTGTCGAACGATGGCCGGGAAGATCAATCCCCCGATGCGCTCACCCGCACAACGATCGGCCGGCCGCCCCCACCCACACCTCCGGGCCATATGGACAAGGGAGTCTTTGTGTCCGCGTTCTCCAACGGCGACGTCTTCGTCGGCGAAACCCTCGGCACCGCCGCCCTGATACTTCTCGGTGGCGGCGTCTGCGCCGCCGTGACCCTCAAGAAGTCGAAGGCCCTCAATGCCGGCTGGCTGGCGATCACCTTCGGCTGGGGCTTCGCGGTCCTGATCGCCGCCTACATCTCGGCTCCGAAGTCCGGCGCCCACCTCAACCCGGCCGTCACCATCGCGCTCGCCATCAAGAGCGGCGACTGGAACCAGGTGCCGCTCTACCTCGGCTCCCAGTTCCTCGGCGCGATGATCGGCGCCGTGCTGGTCTGGCTCACCTACCTCGGCCAGTTCCAGGCCAACGAGGAGCCCACCCTCGGCATCTTCTCGACCGGGCCCGAGATCCGGAACCCGATCCAGAACGTCGTCACCGAGGTCATCGGCACCTTCATCCTCTGCATGGCGATCCTCACCCTCGGCAAGAACGACGGTCTGGCCGCCGGCGGCCTCAGCACCCTGATCGTGGCCCTCACGGTCGTCGGCATCGGCCTCTCGCTGGGCGGCCCCACCGGCTACGCGATCAACCCGGTCCGCGACCTCGGCCCGCGCATCGTGCACTCGCTGCTGCCCATCCCGAACAAGGGCGGCTCCGACTGGTCGTACGCCTGGGTTCCGGTCGTCGGCCCGCTGATCGGCGGCGCGCTGGCCGGCGGTCTGTACAACGCGATGTTCTAAAGGGCCGGGTTCGAACCCGCCGAGCACGGGGACCGACCACTACGTCGGGCCCACCCACCCCGAACCCCCGAATCCTGAGCCGAGGACCCTCTGATGACCTCCACTGGCAACTACATCGCCGCGATCGACCAGGGCACCACCTCCAGCCGCTGCATCATCTTCGGCGCCGACGGCCGGATCGTCGCCGTCGACCAGCAGGAGCACCGGCAGATCTTCCCGCAGCCCGGCTACGTCGAGCACGACGCCGCCGAGATCTGGACCCGGGTGCAGTCGGTCGTCCGCGGCGCGCTGGAGAAGGCCGGCCTGACCAAGGACGACATCCGCGCGATCGGCATCACCAACCAGCGCGAGACCACCGTCCTGTGGGACAAGAACACCGGCGAGCCGGTCCACAACGCGCTGGTGTGGCAGGACACCCGCACCGAGGGCCTCTGCCGCGAGCTCGGCCGCAACGTCGGCCAGGACCGCTTCCGCCGCGAGACCGGCCTCCCGCTCGCCAGCTACTTCGCCGGCCCGAAGATCCGCTGGCTGCTGGACAACGTCGAGGGCCTGCGCGAGCGCGCCGAGGCCGGCGACATCCTGTTCGGCACCATGGACACCTGGGTGATCTGGAACCTCACCGGTGGTGTCAACGGCGGCAAGCACGTCACCGACGTCACCAACGCCAGCCGCACCATGCTGATGAACCTGCACACCCTGCAGTGGGACGACAAGATCGCCGAGTCGATCGGCGTGCCGATGGCCGTCCTGCCGGAGATCCGCTCCTCCGCCGAGGTCTACGGCGAGGCCGTCGGCGACCTGGCCGGCGTCCCGGTCGCCTCCGCGCTCGGCGACCAGCAGGCCGCGCTGTTCGGCCAGACCTGCTTCGACGAGGGCGAGGCCAAGTCCACCTACGGCACCGGCACCTTCCTGCTGCTCAACACCGGCGAGAAGATCGTCAACTCGTACCACGGCCTGCTGACCACCGTCGGCTACCGGATCGGCGACCAGGCCCCGGTCTACGCCCTGGAAGGCTCGATCGCCGTCACCGGCTCGCTCGTCCAGTGGCTGCGCGACCAGCTCGGCATCATCTCCACCGCCGCCGAGATCGAGACCCTCGCCAACACCGTCGAGGACAACGGCGGCGCCTACTTCGTCCCGGCCTTCTCCGGCCTGTTCGCCCCGTACTGGCGCTCCGACGCCCGCGGTGTGATCGCCGGCCTGACCCGGTACGTCACCAAGGGCCACCTGGCCCGGGCCGTCCTGGAGGCCACCGCCTGGCAGACCCGCGAGGTCGTCGACGCCATGCAGAAGGACTCCGGCGTCGAGCTCACCGCCCTCAAGGTCGACGGCGGCATGACCAGCAACAACCTGCTCATGCAGAACATCGCCGACGTCCTGGACGCCCCGGTCGAGCGCCCGTACGTGGCCGAGACCACCGCCCTCGGCGCCGCCTACGCGGCCGGGCTCGCCGTCGGCTTCTGGACCGACCTCGACACCCTGCGGGCCAACTGGCACCGCGCCGCCGAATGGACCCCGCGCATGGACGAGGCCACTCGCGAGCGCGAGTACAAGAAGTGGCTCAAGGCCGTGGAGCGCACCATGGGGTGGGTGGAGGAAGAAGAGACCGACTGACCGACAAGCCGGTCGGGGCCCCGAGCCCCGACCGGCCGCCCGCCGTTCCGGCAGCGGGTGTCACCGCGTTTCACCGGCCCGCCGCACCGGGCCGACCGGCCTCTCAGCAGAGGCCGCACCGCACACGAGAGGAGTAACGGCGCCGCCTGACCCGCGCGCCGTACACAACCACCATGGCAACCATCCCGACCCTGGGCGCCGAGCGCACCGCCGGCCGCACCGCCTCCCGCGCCGAGACCCGTGAGCTGCTCGGCAAGGCCACCTACGACCTGCTGGTGATCGGGGGCGGCATCCTCGGCACGGCCGTCGCCTGGACCGCCTCCCAGGCCGGACTCAAGGTCGCCATGGTCGACGGCGGCGACTTCGCCGGCGCCACCTCCAGCGCCTCCTCCAAGCTCGTCCACGGTGGTCTGCGCTACCTGCAGACCGGCGCGGTCAAGCTCGTCGCCGAGAACCACAAGGAGCGCCGCGCGCTCGCCACCGACGTCGCGCCGCACCTGGTCAACCCGCTGACCTTCTTCGTGCCGGTCTACAAGGGCGGCCCGCACAGCGCGCCCAAGCTCGGCGCCGGCGTCTTCCTGTACTCCGCGCTGTCCGCCTTCCGCGACGGCATGGGCCGGGTCTCCACCGCCGCGCACGCCGCCCAGCAGGTGCCCGCGCTGCGCACCGAGGGCCTGCGCTCGGTGGCCGTCTACGGCGACCACCAGATGAACGACTCGCGCGTCGCCGTGATGACCGTGCGCGCCGCCGTCGACGCCGGCGCCGTGGTGCTCAACCACGCCGAGGTCACCGGCCTGCGCTTCACCGGCGGCCGGGTCACCGGCGCCGAGCTGCGCGACCGCCTGGACGGCACCGAGTTCGGCATCGACGCCCGCCTGGTGCTCAACGCCACCGGCCCGTGGGTGGACCACCTGCGCAAGATGGAGGACGCCGGCGCCGCGCCGTCGATCCGCCTCTCCAAGGGCGCCCACGTGGTGGTCAAGCGCCGGGCGCCGTGGCGCGCCGCGCTGACCATCCCGATCGACAAGTACCGCGTCTCCTTCGCCATCCCGTGGGAGGACCACGTCCTGCTCGGCACCACCGACGAGGAGTACACCGGCGACCCGAAGGACGTCCGGGCCACCGAGGCGGACATCGACCAGATCATGGGCGAGGCCGCGCACGCCATCCGCGACGAGCACCTCGACCGCGACCTGATCACCTACTCCTTCGCCGGCCTGCGGGTGCTGCCCGGCGGCCCGGGCGACACCGCCGCCGCCAAGCGCGAGACGGTCGTCACCGAGGGCAAGGGCGGCATGCTGTCGGTCGCCGGCGGCAAGTGGACCACCTACCGCCACATCGGCCGCACCGTGCTGGAGAAGCTGGCGCACGTGCCCGGCACCAGCCTCGGCGAGGACATGTCCCCGATCGCGGCGACCGTGCCGCTGCCGGGTGTCGGCGCGCCGAACGCCGTCGCGCACCGGCTGCTGATCGACCGCGACCCGGGCTCCCGGATGGAGCCGCTGGTGGCCAAGCACCTGGCCAGCCACTACGGCACGCTGTCCTTCGAGATCGCCCGCATGATCGACGAGAACCCGGAGCTGGGCCGGCCGATCCACGAGGACGGCCCGGACGTCTGGGCGCAGGTCGCCTACGCGGCCGACAGCGAGTGGGCGTACACGGCGGACGACGTGCTGCGGCGCCGCACCACGATGACCGTGCGCGGGCTGGACACGCCGGAGATCCGGGACGAGGTCGAGGCCTTCCTCGCGAAGCGCGGAACCAAGTAGGCACAGCCTCGCGAAGCGCGGAACCAAGTAGGCACAGCCTCGCGAAGCGCGGAACCAAGTAGGCACAGCCAGCTAGGCACAGCCTCGCGAAGGGCGGGCACCCGGGTTTTCCGGGTGCCCGCCCTTCGCGCATGATTCTCCCTGATGACGATCTTGTCTGGATTTCGGACCGCCCGCCGCGCCGCAGGTCTGCCTGCGGCGGGCCTCGCGGTCGCGCTGCTCACCGGGTGCTCCGGCGGGGCCTCGGAGGCCGAGCTGGCGTACAAGGCCGACTACGCCGCCCATCCGCACCTGCGGGTGACGGGGTACCCGTCCACCGGCACGCTCGGCGTGGTCCAGCAGCTGGTGTGGCGGCTCGCCGAAGGGGCCGAGGGGCGGCTGGCGGAGCTCGGCGCCTCGGACGGCGGGGACAACGGGGACAGCGGGGACGCTTCGGCGGCCTGGGTCCGCGAGTACGGACGGGGCGCCCAGGGGGCCGTCACGGCCGACTTCCAGGACGACCCTGCCGAGCGGCAGACCGTGGTGCTGACCTTCCACGACACCGGGCAGGTGAAGGAGCTGGTGCTCCGGCCCGGCGGCCGCGACGGCGGCGACGGTTGGCGGGTCGTGCTGCGGTAGCTGTCGGGGCCGCTGGGCTGGGCCCCGGCCGTCGGGCACGCCCGAGGGGCGGCACCCGTGCGGTACGGGTGCCGCCCCTCGGCGGATGTCGGCGGCTTCAGGCGCTGTCCGGCCTAGATGATCAGGCTGAGCGGCATGATCAGGGCGATGGCGACGACCGAGATCACCGTCTCCATCACCGACCAGGACTTCAGCGTCTGCCCGACGCTCATCCCGAAGTACTCCTTCACCAGCCAGAAGCCGGCGTCGTTGACGTGCGACAGGAAGAGCGAGCCGGCGCCGATCGCCAGGACCAGCAGGGCCGCGTGGGTGGAGGACATGTCGGCGGCGAGCGGGGCGACGATGCCGGCGGCGGTGATGGTGGCGACCGTCGCCGAGCCGGTGGCCAGGCGGATCAGCACCGCGATCAGCCAGCCGAGCAGCAGCGCCGAGATGTGCCACTTGCTGGACCACTCGCTCACCGCGTTGCCGACGCCCACGTCGATCAGGGTCTGCTTGAAGCCACCGCCGGCGCCGACGATGAACACGATGCCGGCGATCGGGCCGAGCGACTTGCCGACGGTGTCGGAGATCCGCGCCTTGTCGAAGCCGGCCGCCTTGCCGAGGGTCAGCATGCCGAGCAGGGTGGCGGCGAGCAGCGCGATCAGCGGCGAGCCGATGAAGTCGAACACCCGCTGGCCCAACGCCTTCGGGTTGTCGATCACCACGTCGGTCAGGGCCTTGCCGAGCATCAGCACGACCGGCAGCAGGATGGTCGCCAGCACCGCGCCGAAGGACGGGGTGTGCTCGGGCTTGGCGCTCTCCTCGGGGGCGGTGGCCTTCGGGATCTCCAGCGGGCCGACCCAGCGCTCGGCCAGCCGGGAGAACAGCGGGCCGGCCACGATCAGGGTGGGCACGGCGATCAGCAGGCCGAGCGCCAGGGTGATGCCGAGGTCCGCCTTCAGGGCGTCGACGGCGACCAGCGGGCCGGGGTGCGGGGGCACCAGGCCGTGCAGCACGGACAGGCCGGCCAGCGCGGGGATGCCGATCCGCATCAGCGGCACGTTGCCGCGGCGGGCGACCAGCAGCACGATCGGGATCAGCAGGACGACGCCGACCTCGAAGAACAGCGGCAGGCCGAGGACGGCGGCGATCAGCGCCATCGCCCAGGGCAGCGCCTTGTTGCCCGACCGGGCCAGCACGGTGTCCGCGATGATGTTGGCGCCGCCGGAGTCGGCGAGCAGCTTGCCGAGCATCGCGCCCAGCCCGATCAGCAGGCCGACGCCGGCCACGGTGGAGCCGAAGCCCGTGGAGAAGCTGTTGAGCAGCTTGTCGAACGGGGCGCCCGCGACGGCGGCCAGCAGGCCGGAGCCGAGCGTGAGGGCGAGGAAGGGATGCAGCTTCAGCTTGGTGATCAGTAGGACGATCACACCGATGCTGAGCAGGACCGCGATCAGCAACTGGGAGTCGCTGCTGGTGTGCGGCAGGGCCGGTGGGGCGGCCGCGAGCAGAGTGGGGGACATACTCACGCGAGGTCTCCATTGACCGGCCGCAGCAACGCCACGGCCATCTCGACGAGTTCTTCGGGGGACGGACCGACGTCCAGGACGGCGCCGCGCTCGTGCGCGCCCAGGGGTTCCAGGGCGGCGTACTGGGAGTCGAGCAGCGACGGCGGCATGAAATGGCCGGTGCGGTGGGCGAGCCGGTCCTCGACCAGCTCGTGACCGCCGCTGAGGTGCAGGAAGTAGGCACCCGGGCAGGCCGCGCGCAGGGTGTCGCGGTAGCGGTGCTTCAGCGCCGAACAGGTGACCACGCCGCCGGTGCCGTCCTCGGCCCGCTCCTTGAGCCAGGCGCCGACGGCGCGCAGCCAGGGGGCGCGGTCCTCGTCGTCCAGCGGGATGCCGGCCGACATCTTGGCGATGTTGGCCGCCGGGTGGAAGTCGTCCGCCTCCGCGTAGGGGAGGTCGAGTCGTTCGGCCAGCAGGCGGGCCAGGGTGGTCTTGCCGACACCGGAGACGCCCATCACCACGATGGTGAGAGGGCCCGCCGGTGTCACTGCCGGGAAGTCGTGGTTCTCGACGCTGAGAGCCATGGGTGGTGCTCCTTCGTTGCCTGGCCGCCACTATCGCCTCAAAGATATGACGTATTCAAGTGGTGGAAACCAAATCGTCATACTTTTGAGCTGTGGGGTAGATCGCAGGGCGCGGGACCCGGTACGCGCCGGTGGTGACGGCGGGACGGGCGTCTACGCTGGGCGGATGGAGATCCAGGGGCTGCCCGGTCGGCTGCTTGACGAGCTCGGGCCCGCGATCGCGTCGGGGGAGATTCCCGAGGGTGCGGTGCTGCGCGGCGAGGAACTGGAGGAGCGGTTCGGGGTGTCCCGGACGGTCGTCCGGGAGGCGGTGCGGATCCTGGAGGGGATGCGCCTGGTGGCGTCCCGGCGGCGGGTCGGGATCACCGTGCAGCCCAGGTCGCTCTGGGACGTCTTCGACCCGCTGGTGATCCGCTGGCGGCTGGCCGGCGCGGACCGCTCGGCCCAGCTGCGTTCGCTCGGCTCGCTGCGGGTGGCCGTCGAACCGGCCGCGGCCGCGCTCGCCGCGGTGCACGCGAGCGACGACGACCGGCGCCAACTCGGCTCACTGGCCGTGGAGTTGACCGTCTCGGCGCGGGCCGCCGACCTCACCACCTTCCTCCGGCACGACATCGAATTCCACGCCACCGTGCTGCGCGCCTCCGGCAACGAGATGTTCGCCCACCTCGGCGACACCGTGGGGGCGGTGCTCACCGGGCGGACCGAGTACCATCTGATGCCCCATCAGCCGGAGCCGTACGCGATCCGGCTGCACCGCGAAGTCGCCGACGCGATCTGCGCGGGGGACGCCGTCCAGGCCGAGCAGGCCATGCGGACGATCGTGGCGGGCGCCCTGGAGGAGCTCAACCAGCAGTTGGGCTGACCTCCCCCGGCGGCGGGCCGCCCGCTGCCGGCTGCCCGGATCACGCGCTTTGACGGCAGTTCGGTGGATTCGGACGCATAGTCCTGGTTCGGCGGGGCAGAGTGAGGCAAGGGGGCGCGTTTCGCGTGCGCCCGTCCCGTGTCCGCCGCCGAGTCCGCGCCTGGGGGTCGATCGATGTCCGTGCCACGCCGCCGTCGCCGCCTGCCCGACGAGGTGCGCGCCGCCGCCGTCCGGGCGGTGCTCTGCCTGTCCTTCACCCTGGTCGGCGTGGTCGTCGCCACGCTCGCCTCGTACGCGGACAGTTGGCTGATGACGCCGGCGCTGATGACGATGGGGCTCGGGGTGTTCGGCACGATGTGGTGCCTGCTGGAGATCCTGATCTCGCGCCAGGTCGCCGCCCAGCGGCAGCGCGCGCCCGGCTCCGCGCACCCGATGGCGGGCAACCGGGCGCCCGACCCGCTGGCCGCCCGGCCGCTCCCCCGCCCCGGCGGGCCACAGCGCCAGCCGCGACTGCCGGCCGCGTAGGACACCTGCGGCCGACAGTCGCGGTCAGCCCTCCGGGACGGCCCGGTAGTGGGTGGTGAGCCGGCCCGTGTCGTCCAGGACGTGGAAGGCGAGCATCGGCGGCTGGGTGAAGGAGATGCCGGGCCCGCCCTCGCAGGGCAGCGTGACGGTGGAGACCACACCCGGGGCGACCAGCAGGGGCAGTCCGGCGAAGGTGGTGGCGGCGCCGGTGTGGGAGTGGCCGCAGAGCAGGCCGGCCACCCGGGGGTGCCGGGCCAGCACCGCGCCCAGCGCCTCCTCGCCGAACTGGCGGATCGGGTCGACGTTCGGCAGGTGCAGGACGGCCGGCGGGTGGTGGAAGGCCACCAGCGCCGGCAGGTCGGCGCGGCCGGCCGCCAGTTCGGCGTCCAGCCAGGCCAGCGTCTCCTCGTCCAGCAGGCCGTCATCGCGGCCGGGGATCGAGGAGTCCAGCATCAGCACGTCGGCGCCGGGCAGTCGGTGCAGCCGGTTGACCGGGCCGTCCGCGGGGGCCTCGCCGAGCAGCACCTCCCGGTAGGGCGCCCGGCGGTCGTGGTTGCCGGGGCAAATGAGCACCGGGTACCGGGAGTCCAGCACCTTGGCCACCTGCTCGTACTCGGCGGGCAGGCCGTGGTCGGCGAGGTCCCCGGTGACGAGCACCGCGTCCAGCGGGCCGGGCAGGGCGTCGAGGTACGCCATCACCTGCCCGGCCCGCCGCCGGGCGCGCCTGCCGCCGTCCCGGCGGTGCTCCTGCCCGAGGTGGATGTCACTGAAGTGCGCGATCGTCAGCATGCACGCCACGCTAGTCAGTTGAGGACTGCGCCGGAACCTCGGCCGGACGCTTGAACATCCGGGTGGCGGTGATCTCGCCGTGGATGGCCGGGCCGTCCGGGTCCTGCGGGGCGGGCAGACCGGGGCGCAGGTGCTCCTCGACCGAGATGTACTTGAGGCCCGCCCGCAGGTCGGCGTCGTTGCGCAGCCGGATGACCAGCGGGAACTCTGCGAGCGCGGTGGTGTCGAACAGGCCGGTGGTGTAGATCAGTTGGACGCCGAGCGCGTCGGCCACGGCCCGCTGGAGCTCCAGCAGGTAGGTGGCGTTCGCGCGGCCGATCGGGTTGTCCAGGAACAGCGTGCCGGCGTGCCGCAGCTGGGACTGGCCGCGGTCGTTGGCGCGCAGCGCGGCCATCGTGCAGTACAGCGCGATGGCGGCGGTGAGCAGCTGGCCGCCGGAGAAGACGTCGGACATCTGGCCGACGCCGACCCGCTCGGCGCGCAGCACCGCGTCCGGCTTGAGGATCTCGACGCTGACGCCCTTCGGGCCCATCGCGGCGGCGACCCCGCGCAGCAGCAGGGACATGCCGTCGCGGCGCAGGTCGCTGTTCTTGCGGACGGCGGCGCGGGTGGCCTCGTCGATGACCTCACCCAGGCGCTCGACCAGGGTGGCGTGGTCCGGGTCCTCGAAGCGGATCCGCAGGAACTCCTGGCCGGACCACTCCCCCAGGCCCTCGGGCAGCCGGGAGAGCCGCTGGGCGGCGCGCAGGGTGGTGAGCGAGGACTCGACCAGGCCGCGCAGGCGGTCGACGATCGAGCCGCGGTTGCGCTCCAGCTGGGCGAGTTCGTCGGTCAGCACGCGCAGCCGGGGCGCGAAGGCGGCGGCCCAGGCGGCGGCGTGCTCGGGCAGCGCGGCGGCGGGCAGTTCGCGGATCTGCTGGCGGGCGGGGGTGCGGACGGCCTCGTAGCGGGCGGCGTTGGCGTGCCGGACGAGGGCGTCGGAGGCGTCGCGGACGGCGAGTTCGGCGGAGGACAGCTCGCCGGCGGCGGTGCGCAGGGCGCGGCGGGCCTCGGCGGCGGTGCCGCGCGCCTCCGGCAGTGAGCCGAGGTAGGGCTCGGCGGACTGGCCGTCGTCCTCCTGCTGCTCGCGCAGGCCGTCGCGCAGCTGGCCGGCGAGTTCGTCGAAGTCGGCGGCGGCCGACTGGGCGGCGTCGAAGGTGCGTTGCAGGTCGGCGTGCGCGGTGCGGGCGGCGTCCAGGGCCTCCCGGCGTTCGGCGAGCCGGCTGGTGGCGGTGCGCAGCAGGACCTGGGCGTGCTCGGGGTCGGCGGGGACGAGGTCCTCGGGCAGTTCGGTGTGCGCCTCGCCGTCGGCGGGGGCGGAGCGCTCGGCCTCGCCGCGCAGGCGCCCGAGCTGCTCGCTGGCGGCGGCGGAGCGGGCCTCGATGGTGGCGACCAGGTCCTCGGCGCGGGCGGCCGCGGCCTGGCGGGCCGGGCCGTCGGCGCCGTCGGGGCTGCCGAGGAGTTCCTCGGCGCGGGTGCGGACCTTGTTGGTGAGGCGGTCGAGTTCGGTCGCGGCGGCGGCCTCGTCGCCCTCGGCGCGGGCCTGCTCGGCGCGCAGGTCGGCGCCGACGCCGACCTTCTCGTACAGCTGGGAGGCGGCGCGGTAGGCCTCGCGCAGGGCGGGCAGTGCGGCGGGGGCCGACTCGGAGGGCTCGTCGGCCTGCTCGGCGGCGGGGATCTCGGCGCGTTCGGCGCGCACGGTACGGGCGGTGCGGCGGGCGTCGTCGGCGGCGCGCTGGGCGGCGCGGCGGTCCTCGTCGCAGGTGCGGGCGCGTTCGGCGCAGACGGCCTGGCGGCGGTCGCACTCGGCGGCGTCCTCGGCGAGTTCGCGCTGGCGGCGCGCCCAGTTGGCGCGCTCGCGCAGCCGGAAGGCGAGGCCGGAGAGGGCGTCGGCGCGGCGGCGGGCGCGCTGGGCGGCCTCGCGGTGCTCCTCGTGGGCGGCGGCCGCGGCGGCGTGGTCGGTCTCGGCCTCGTCGTGGTCGGCGCGCAGGGTGGCCAGGGCGGCGGCGGCCTGCTCGGCGTGCTCGCGGGCGGCCTCGGCGGCGGCGGCGAGTTCGGCGAGGGTGCCGGGCGGGCAGCTGGCGTGCCAGGAGGCGAGGCGGGCGGCGAGGGCGCGGTCGGCACCGAGGCGGGCGGCGAGTTCGCGGATGTGCTCCTCGCGGGCGCTCGCCCGGGCGCGCAGTTCGCGGCGCTCGTCGTCGGCGGCGGACTCGTCGTGCATGGCCGGGTTCGGCGGCACCAGGAAGAACGCGGGCTGGTCGGTGATCGGGGCGATCAGGGAGGCGGCGGCGCCGACGGCGACGGTGGAGCGGGGCAGCAGGGCGGCGGCCTGCAGGGCCTCGCGGGCCCGCTCCAGCGAGGCCGGGTCGGTGACGACGACGCCGTCGACGAGTTCGGGGCGGGCGGCGAGGATCGCCTCGTGGTCGGCCGGGTCGACGGACTGGGCGAGGTAGCGCCAGCCCGGCAGGGCGGGGATGCCGTGCTCGGCGAGGTACTCGACGGTGGCCAGGACGTCCGGGCCGGGCGGCAGCAGTCCGCCGTCACCGAGGGCGGCGAGGATGCGGGAGTCGTCGGCGGCGGCGGTGCGCAGGTCGAACAGGGTGCGTTCGGCGGTGGCGATGGACTCGTCGAGGAGTTCGCGCAGGTACTCGGCGTTGCGGTCGAGGACGGCGGGGGTGAGGAAGCCGGCGTCCTCCTCGGCCCCTGACCCGTCGTCGCTCCAGTCGGTGGGTGCGGGGGTCAGGGAGAGCAGGTCGGAGAGGCGCTGCTCGGTGGCGAGCAGGGCGGCGGTGCGCTGCTCGGCGGCGAGCGCCCGGGCGGCGGCCGTGCGGGCGTCGCCGGCGCGTTCGGCGGCGAGTTCGGCGCGGCCGGTGGCGGCGGCGGCCTCGCGCAGCCGGGCGGCGCAGGCCTCGGCGGCCGTACGGGCCTGGGCGAGGGCGGCGCCGGCGGCCTTCTCGACGTCGGCGGCGTGCAGGGCGGCGCGGGCCGGGTCGACGTCGCCGTCGGCGTCGATGAAGCCGGCCTCGACGGCGGCGGCGGTCTCCTGCTCGACCTCGGCGAGGCGCTGGCGCAGGTGGTCGACCTCGCTGCGGGCCTTCTGGGCGGCGGTGGCGGCCTCGGTGGCGTCGGACTGGGCCTTGGCGCCGTCGTCCTGGAGCTCGCCGGCGCGCTGCTCCTCGGTGTCGGCGCGGGCCTCGGCGGCCGCGGCGGCGCCTTCCAGGGCGCGGGCCAGGGCGGTGGCGGCGCGGGCACGGGCGGCGAGCGCGGGGGCGGCGTCGAGTTCGGCCTCGCGGATGGCGGCGGCGACCCGGGTGATCCGGTCGGCGGCGGCGCGCTGGCGCAGGACGGCCTCGGCGGCCTGCCAGGCGGAGTGCAGGGTGCGGGCGTCGATGAGTTCGCGGCGCAGTGCGGCGGCCTCGGCGGTGGCCGCGGCGAGGCCCAGGGTGGCGTGCCGGTGGGTGAGTTCGGCGGTGATGAGGGTGTGCCGGGTGCGGTCGGCCTCGGCGGCGGTGACGGCGCCCGCGGCGGCGGCGACCTCGATGGCGAGGTCCTGGGCGCGGTCGCGTTCGGCGGCGGCGCGGGAGGTGAGGGCGTGGGCGAGGCGGCGGGTGCGGCGTTCGGCGGTGCGGTGGGCCTCGCGGACGCTCTCGCGGGCGCCGGTGGCCTCGACGATGCGTTCCAGCAGGTCGAGGGAGCCGGCGGTGAAGTCGCGTTCGGCGGTGAGTTCGGCGCGGCGGCCGAGCTTGGCGGCGAAGCCGTGGACGAGGTCGGCGAGGCCGTCGGTGTCCCGGGTGTCGGTGACGGCGCGCAGCAGCAGGTCGGTGAAGTCGCTGTCGTGCTTGACCGCGAAGAGGCCGGCGGCCTCGCCCTCGTCGGCGTTCATCTCGCGCTGGTAGCGGAAGAGTTCGGGGTCGAGGCCGAGTTCGCCGAGGTGCTCGGTCCAGCGGTCGTGGCCGTCCTCGAAGACCAGGTCGAGGTGCGGGTGGGCCTTGCCGGCCTCGGTGAGGGCGTCGCGGAAGCCCTTCATGGTGCGGCGGCGGCCGCGGGCCTTCTGGTCGCCGGCCAGGCCGATGCGTTCGGCGACCGGCAGCGAGTCCAGGGTGAGGCCGGGGCCGGGGCGGAAGGAGTACCAGGTCTCGGCGAACTTGCGCGGGTCGGAGGAGACCTGGCGGCCGCGCCACTCGCTGACCTTGCCGACCACGATCAGCTCGCCGGTGACGGTGTGCTGCCACTCCAGCGCGACGTGGCCGCAGTCGTCGGCGAGCAGGAACTTGCGCAGCACGCCGGAGCTGGCGCCGCCGAGGGTGTTGCGGTGGCCGGGGAGCATCACCGAGAAGATCAGTTTGAGCAGGACGGACTTGCCGCCGCCGTTCTCCAGGAAGAGCACGCCGGCCGGGGCGGGGCGGCGGACCGGGCCCTCGGTGTCCTCGCCGAACAGGCCGATCTGCTGCGGGGCCGGGTCGGCGACGGGCTCGCCGACACCGCGCAGGTCGAGCACCGTGTCGGCGTAGCGGGCGCCGGCCGGTCCGATCGAGTAGAGGCGGACCCGGTTGAGCTCGTACATGTGCGGCGGTTCTCCGTGGGCGAGTCGGGTAGGGGTGTCAGAGCGAGTGGAACGGCAGGCCTGCGTCGGCCACCAGTTCGTCGCCGGTGTCCGGCGGCAGCAGGCTGGCGGTGCCGTCGGAGACCGGGACGATGCCGAGGTCGAGCAGTTCGGCCATGGCCGCGCTGCCGGCCAGGTCGCGGACCTGGAGCTGGTAGCGGGCGGTGGTGCGGTAGGTGCCGCCGGAGTCGTCGGAGACCTTCTGCAGGAAGCCGGAGTCGACCAGGAACAGCACGGCCTTGGCGACGATGCCGATGGTGGAGCCGGAGAGCCGGCGGGCGTCCTTGGTGGCGCCGGTGGCGGTGCGCCGGGCCCAGACCCGCCAGGCGGCCTCCAGGCCGGGGGCGTCGGACTGCGGGTCGGTGTTGTCGCCCTCGGTCGCGGCCTGCTCCTCCAGGCGGCGGCAGGCCTGGCGGACGAAGGCGTCGACGCCGTTGACGGTGATCCGGCCGAGGTAGCCGTCGTCGGCGAGGTCCTCGGGCCGGGGGAAGGCCATCGCGGCGACGGCGAGGTGGGCCAGGCCGTGCAGGAAGCGGTCGGTGGACTCGGTGGCGGCGCGGCGCGAGTAGTCGCCCATCCGGACGGCGAACAGCGAGTCCTCGGCGGCGGCGACGGCCATGCCGGCGCGCGGCGAGACCTCCAGGACGACCAGACCCATGCCGGTGGCGACGGCGTCGGCGAGCCGGGCGAACGGCGGGTCCTCGCGGTGGCGGCGGACGAGTTCGGCGTACTCGGCGTCGCGGGCGGGGAGCAGCTTGGCCTGGAGGCCGAAGGAGACCAGCCGGGCGGCGTCGGCGACGTCGCCCGGGGTGATCGGGGCGGGGGCCGCGGGTTCGGTCTCGGCCGCCCAGGACGTGTCGTGGTGGGTCGTCACGGGCGGTGCTCCTCGGGGCTGTTGCTAGTACGGGTGATCTGGTGGTGCGTCGAGACGGCGGCTTCGTCAGCCGGCGTCCTTGCGGTCGGCGGCCATGCCGGCCGCGTCGAGCAGGGCGCTGCCGACGATCAGGTCGGCGCCGCCGAACTGCGGGTCGCGCAGCGGGGTGCCGTCGTCCACGGCGAACAGCAGCCGCTCCTCGCCCTGCCGGTAGGCGGTGCCGACCGGCGGGCTGGCCGCGTGGACGGCCAGCAGGGCGACCAGGTACGGCAGCTCCGGGTCCTGCCCGCGGGCCTCGGCCAGCAGGCCGGAGAGCCGGCGGGGGGCGTCGGCGGGCAGGTCGAGCAGGAGCAGCGCGGCCTCCAGCTGGGCTTCGGAGAAGCGGCTGTCGTCCGGGGTGGCGACCAGGTCCGGGTCGGGCAGTTCGGCGCCGAGGTGCTCGCGCTCGACCGGCGGGGTGAGCAGCAGGTCGACCAGGTCGGCGACCCGGACGGAGACGGGGGTGCGCAGGCCGGCGCCGCGGGCGAAGAAGGCACCGGTGGGGCGGACGGCCTGCTCGACCGGCAGCCGCAGCACGGGGGCGAGCAGCTGGCCGTAGAGGTCGATGCCGCTGCGGGCGCCGGGGGTGGCGAAGGCCTGCCGGTCCTGCTCGGCGCGGAACAGCGGGCCGGCCTCCAGCAGGCGGGTCTGCAGCTTGGTGTGGCGGCGGATGCAGTCCTTGACGATGTCGAGCAGCTCGGCGGCGCGGCGCTTGTTCTCGGCCCCTTCGGGAGTGTTCGGCTCGGCCTCGTCGCGGGCCTTGCGGATGTTGGTGAGAATCGCGTTCTCGTGCCGGTAGCGGTCGGCGATGTGGTCCAGCGCCTCGTCGATGAGGTCCGGGATGGCGCGCATCCAGTCGACGGCGCGGACGTTGCGCCGGGTCGCGTCGAGGGCGCGGCGCAGCGTCTCGGCGTACTGGACGGTGCGGTAGCGGGCCTGCTCGGCGGCGAGCTGGGCGTCGGCCAGGCGGCCGCGGCGGATCAGCACCTCCAGCTTGACCTCGGCGGCGATCTGGGCCGAGGTGACGTCGGTGTCGAGCGCGCCGACCAGGACGTTGACCGCCTCGTCGGTGGTGCGCAGGTAGACGCCGCCGTCGGGGCCGGGGACCTCCTCGATCAGCTTGAAGTCGTAGTCGCGCCGGACGTACGCGCCGTCCGCGCCGAAGGTGCCGTAGACGGCGCGGAAGCCCCGGTCGACGCTGCCGACGTTGATCAGCGACTCCAGCACCCAGCGGGCGACCCGCTCGTGCTCGGCGGCGGGGCGGCCGGCGGCCTGGGCGGCGACCCGGGGCAGCAGGCGGGCGAGCACTATGTCGCGGTCGGCGCCGGTGTCGAAGTCCATGTGCAGGGTGACCAGGTCGATCGCGGCGAGACCGACCTCGGCCATCGCGTAGCCGCCGTACTCGCCCGCCAGATTGACCTTGCGGTTGTCCAGGTCGTGCAGGGGGGCGGTGCAGGCCAGCGCCTTGAGCCGGCGGGCCAGGCCCTCGTCGGCGGCGGGGCCGGGCGCGGGCCTCGCCGCGACGGACCCGGCGGGCGGCCGGGGGCCGGGCAGGGTGGGCGGGTCAGCGATGGCGGTCACGGTGCACAAGATTAGAGGTTCGCACCGACATCGACCGAAACGGGCCTTGTGGGCGGGCTGCGCGGCAGGCCGGAGGGCGTGTCGGGGGTGAATTCAGAACGGGATTTCGATGGGATTCCGCCAATTCCGAACCGATATTCGGCAAACCCGTGAAGACTGCGCGTCGCTACCGTGATGATCGGCCTATGATCACTCGACTGGTCAAAGCGGGCTTCGCCGCCGCGCTGTCCGTGACCACCCTCGCCACCGGTGCCGCCGCCTCGTCAGCCGCCCCCGCCGACGCCCCCGCCGTTCAGGGGCAGCACGTGACCGCAGCCCTGAACGGCTTCCTGCCGGGCACCACCCCTCCCGGACCGGGCAAGCTCTCGGTCGGCTGGACCTCCGCCGGCACCCAGGACCTCACCGGGCCGACCCACATCACCGTCGACCTGCCGCCCGGGCTCACCACCGAGCTCGGCATGTTCTACTCCACCCCGTACGACTACACCTTCACCGAGTCCGTCTCGCCCGACGGGCGCCACCTGGACGCCGTCCTCATCGGCACCCGCAGGCCCGGGCGCTACGAGTTCATGAAGCTGAACGTGGGCCGCGACTACACCCAGCAGCTGACCGGCCAGATCGTCGTGACCGTGTCCAATCCGAACGACACCGACCCGACCGGCCACGTGACGGCCCTGTCGGTCGACGGGACCACCCCGGCGCCGGTCGTCCAGGCGCCGCCCACGGTCGACGGCCTCGACACCACCACCGGCCCCGGCGCGGGCGGCACCGCGGCGACCGTCAGCGGCAGCAACCTGGCGCACGGCATGGTGCTGGTCGGCGGCGTCCCGGCGGCCGGCACCTGCACCGACACCGCCTGCACGGTGATCACGCCCGGCGGCACGGGCAGCGCACCCGTCTCCGTGGTGACCCCCGGCGGCACGGTCGCGGCGCCGGCCGCCTTCGACTACACGGGCGCCCCGCCCCCGCCCCCGCCCGCGCCGACGGTCGGCAACCTGACCTACACCAGCGGCCCGGCCGCCGGCGGCACCCAGGTGTACCTCCAGGGCACCAACCTGACGTACGGGACGGTCGCGTTCGGCGGGGTGCCGGCCGCGCACGTCTCCTGCGGCCCGTCCTTCTGCTCGGCCACCTCCCCGGCGGCGGCGGGCCCCGGCCCGGTGGGCGTCACGGTGACCACGGCGGGCGGCACCAGCGCCCCGGTGACCTTCACGTACACCGCGTAGTCCCGACGTACACCGCGCAGTCCGGCTGTTCCGATGCCCGGGTGCTCCGGCACCCGGGCATCGGCGTGTCCGGGGGCGCGCGCCGGCCCGGCGTCCGGGGGTGCGCGCCCGCACGGCGTCCGGGGGTGCGTACCGGCCCGGCGTCTGGGGCGTGCCCGCACGTCAGGGGCTAGTTGAACGCGTTCAAATCGAGGGTCTAGAGTCGGTTCCGCACAGACGGGACAAGGCCCCGCCTGCTCTTCGGCATGGAGGTTCGCACCATGGACACCAATCCGGGCACCGATCCCGCGGCGGTACTGCGCAGAGTCCGGCGCTGGCTCTGGATCTTCGTGGTCTGCCTGGTGCTGAGCGGCCTGACGGCCTTCCCGCTGGAGACCGAGACCCGCTGGCTGGCCGATCTCGCGACCGGGCCGGCCGCGCCGCTGGCCGACCGCTTCCCGGCCGCCCTGGACTGGATCGAACGCGTCCGCACCGGCGTCGCGGAGACCAATGACCGCTACCCCTTCCTGGCCTACGGCACCGACTGGCTCGCCTTCGCCCACCTGGTGATCGCCGCCGCCTTCTGGGGCCCGATCAAGGACCCGGTCCGCAACATCTGGGTGATCCGCTGGGCGGTGCTCGCCTGCGGCGCCGTCATCCCCCTGGCCCTGGTCTGCGGGCCGCTGCGGGGGATCCCCCTGGGCTGGCGATTCATCGACATGTCGTTCGGAATCGTCGGCGTCGTCCCGCTGCTGATCGTGCTGCGGGCGCTGCGCCCGCTGGAACGTTCCTTCCAGGGGCCGGTGGCCGCGAGCTGAGTCGGAGCCCCCCAGCACCGCCCCAGGGCGTGTGACCAGGGGTCGCACGCCGGTGGGCCCCCTGGGCCCGGGTCACGGGCAACGACCTTCATCCGCAGGCCCTACCATCTGGCTCAACAGCTGCTGGAAGGCGGACGGGCGTGGCCGATGCGGTGATCGATCTCAATGCGGACCTCGGTGAGGGGTTCGGACGCTGGACGCTGACCGACGACGAGGCCCTGCTGTCCGTGGTGACCAGTGCCAACGTCGCCTGCGGCTTCCACGCGGGAGATCCGTCGACGATGCGCCGGGTCTGCGCGCTGGCCGCCGAACGCGGCGTCCGGATCGGCGCCCAGGTCTCCTACCGCGACCTGGCCGGCTTCGGCCGCCGGGCCATGGACGTCCCCCCGGAGGAGCTCGCCGACGAGATCGCCTACCAGATCGGCGCCCTCCAGGTCTTCGCCCGCGCGGCCGGCTCCCGGGTCTCCTACGTCAAACCGCACGGCGCCCTCTACAACCGCGTGGTCACCGACTCCGAACAGGCCGAGGCCGTGGTGGCCGGCGTGCTGCGGGCCGGGGCGGTCTGCGACGGACCGCTGCCGGTGCTCGGACTGCCCGGCTCCCGGCTGCTCGCCGTCGCCGAGGGCGTCGGCCTGGCGGTCGTCGCCGAGGCCTTCGCCGACCGCGCGTACACCTGGGCCGGCACCCTCGTCCCGCGCCGCGACCCGGACGCCGTGGTGCACGACCCCGAATCGGTGATCACCCGAGCCGTCGGCATCGCCCGGGACGCCTCGGTGGAGGCCGTCGGCGGCGAACGGATCGCCGTCGAGGCCCGCTCCCTGTGCGTCCACGGCGACACCCCCGGCGCCGCCCAGCTCGCCTGGCGGATCCGCGGAGCCCTCGCCTCCGCCGGGGTCCGGGTGGAGGCGTTCACATGACGCCCGCCGCCGTCCGGCGCGTCGGCGAGCGGGCGCTGCTGGTCGAACTCGACGACACGGCGCAGGTCGCCGCGCTGTACGGATGGCTGCGCGAGCGGCAGGAGAGCCGGGCGCTCGGCGCGGTCGAGGAGATCGTGCCGGCCGCGCGCACGGTGCTGCTGGACGGCGTCGCGGACGTCGACGCACTGGCGGCCCTGCTGCGCACGGCCCGTCCGTCGGCGGCCGCGGCGGCGACCGGGCCGCTGGTGGAGGTGCCGACGGTGTACGACGGCGCCGACCTCGCCGAGGTCGCCGCACTGTGGGGGGTGTCCGAGGAGGCTGCCGTACGGATCCACACCGGGCCCGAGTACGTGGTCGCCTTCTGCGGGTTCGCGCCCGGCTTCGGCTACCTGACCGGGCTGCCGCTCCGGTACGAGGTCCCGCGCCGAGCCACCCCGCGCAGCAGCGTCCCGGTCGGCTCGGTCGCCCTGGCCGGCCCGTACACCGGCGTCTACCCGGGCTCCTCCCCCGGCGGCTGGCAGCTGATCGGGCGCACCGGGCTCGCGCTCTGGGACACCGGGCGCGAGCCAGCGGCGCTGCTGGCGCCCGGGGTGCGGGTGCGGTTCACGGCGGAACGGGCGTAGCGGGGGTGCGGGCCGACGGCGGGCGGCGCGCGGGCCCCGGACGACGGCGGACGGGGCGGCCGGGGGCGGGGCGGCGGCGGACGGGGTGGAGGCGGACGGGGTGGGGGCGTTGAGCGGTTTGCTGGTGGTGCGGCCCGGACCGTTGACCACCGTCCAGGACCTCGGACGGCGCGGCGTCGCCCACCTCGGGGTGCCCAGGGCCGGGGCGCTGGACGAGCCCGCGCTGCGGGCGGCGAACCGGCTGGTCGGCAACGAGCCGGGCGCCGCCGGGCTGGAGACCACGCTCGGCGGGGTCGCCCTGCGCGCCCTCGGGCCGGTGGTCGTGGCCGTCACCGGCGCACCCTCGCCCGTCCGGGTGGACGGGCGGGCGGCCGCGTGGGGTGCGCCGGTCGCGGTGCCGGCCGGGGCGGTGCTGGAGGTGGGGGCGGCGACCGCCGGGGTGCGCGGCTACCTGGCGGTCGCGGGCGCGATCGCCGTCCCGCCGGTCCTGGGCAGCCGCTCGACGGACCTGCTCTCCGGCCTCGGACCGGCCCCGCTCGCCGCCGGCGACCGGCTGCCGGTCGGCCCGCCTCCGCCCGACCGCCCCCGGCCCGACCTGGTGCCGCTGCCCGCTCCCCCGGCCGAACTGGTGCTGCGGCTGCGGCTCGGCCCGCGCGCGGACTGGTTCGAGCCTGCGGCGCTGACCCGGCTGGCCCGCGACGGGTACCTGGTCTCCCCGGCCGGCAACCGGATCGGGCTGCGCACCGAGGGCCCGCCGGTCACCCGCGCCCGGGCGGGTGAACTACCCAGTGAGGGCATGGTGTTGGGCGCGGTGCAGATCCCGCCGGACGGGCGGCCGGTGGTCTTCCTGGCCGACCACCCGACCACCGGCGGCTACCCGGTGATCGGCGTCGTCCCCGCCGCCGACCTCGCGGCGGCCGCCCAGGCACGCCCGGGCACGCCGGTGCGCTTCGTACTGCTGCGGGAGCGCTGAGCGGCCGCGACAGCACGCCTCCCGGCGCGATCGCGGTTCCTGCACCACCGAAGCCAGCCGCGGCGGTGCATTCAGGCGGGGGCGCCGAACCACCTGGACAGGTGACCGCGCAGGCCCTGCTGGTCCTCGCCGACCCAGGCCACGTGGCCGTCCGGGCGCAGCAGCACCGCAGGCACGTCCAACTCGTCGCTGACGTCGACGACATGGTCGACCCGGTCCGCCCAGCCCGCCACCGAGAGCCCACCGGTCTGATCGAGCAGCAGCCCGCGGCCGCCGTGCATCAGCCCGTACAGACGGCCACGCTTCAGCTGCACGTCGCGCAGCCGGCGGCCGAGCAGCTCATGCCCTTCGCCGAGGTCGTAGCGGACCCCGATCGCGATGATCTTCTCGATCAGGTACCGGTTCACCTCCTCGAAGTCCATCAGCTCCGCCAACAGCCGGCGCACCGCCTGGGCGCCGGGCTCCAGGGACATCAACTGGATCTGGGCGCGGGTGTTGTCCAGCACGTCGGCGGCCACCGGGTGCCGTTCGGCGTGGTAGCTGTCCAGCAGCCCCTCCGGCGCCCAGCCGTCGACCTCGGCGGCCAGCTTCCAGCCCAGGTTGAACGCGTCCTGGACGCCGAGGTTGAGCCCCTGCCCGCCGGTCGGCGGGTGGATGTGCGCCGCGTCGCCGGCCAGCAGCACCCGGCCGACCCGGTAGCGCTCGGCCAGTCGGGTGGCGTCACCGAAGCGCGAGAGCCAGCGTGGTGAGTGCGCCCCGAAGTCCGTGCCCGCGACGGCCCGCAGCTGGCGCTTGAACTCCTCGAAGGTCGGAGCAGCCGTACGGTCCTCGGCCACACCCTCGGCGGGCACCACGACGCGGTACACCCCGTCCCCCTCGGGGATGGCGCCGAACCGCAGCTGGGTCTTGCGGACCTCCGCGATGACGGCGGCGATCGTCTCCGGCTCCTCCGCCAGCTCCATGTCGCCCAGCAGCGTCTCCACCCTGGAGGGCTCGCCGGGGAAGCCGACGCCGAGCAGCTTGCGCACCGCACTGCGGCCTCCGTCGCAGCCGACGAGGTAGCGCGAGCGCAGCCGCGTGCCGTCGGCCAGTTCGACACTCACCCCGTCCTCGTCCTGGCTCAGCCCCACCAGTTCGCAGCCGCGCCGGAGCTCGGCGCCGAGTTCGGTCGCGTGCTCGGTCAGCAGCCGCTCGGTGACCGCCTGCGGGATGGACAGGACGTATGCCTGGGTGGTGTCCAGCCGCTCCGGCCACTCCTTGCCGATGCCGGCGAAGAAGCCGCCGACCGCGAACTTCCGGCCGAGCGGGAGGAACCGCTCCAGCAGCCCGCGCTGGTCCATCACCTCAAGACTGCGCGCGTGCAGACCGCGCGCCCGGGCCGGCAGGGGCCGCTCCGTCTCCTTCTCCAGCACGAGTACCTGCACGCCGTGCAACCGCAACTCGCCGGCCATCATCAGCCCGGTCGGCCCGGCACCGACCACGATCACGTCAATCATCACAAACCCCCAGGTATGCCCGCAGATCCCGGCTTCGGCCGGTCATTCTGCGGCACGACCGGGGCCTTGCCGCAAGCCCCCCAGTCCGCTATACCTTGAGAGTGGCAAGGAGAGTCGGTGACCTCCTTGCCTTCGTTGTTTCCGCTCGTTGTTTCTGCTCGCGGTTTGCCGCCCGCTGTTTTCCGCCCGCTGCGCGCGCTCCGCTCAACGCCCCGACAGCAGCTCCGCCACCACCCGCTGCGCCGGGTCGAGCGCCGACTCCCCGTCCTCCACCGCCCATACGGCGTTCTGCAGCACCCGGGCGAGCGTCCAGCCGACCGCCGCCTCGCGGTCCAGTTCCAGTGCCTCCACCAGGACGTCGAACCGCCACCGCAGCGCCCGGGCGACGTCGCCGGTGGCCAGTACGTCGGCCCAGCGGTTGCGCAGCGCCGGGAGGAGTTCGAAGCCGGGGTGCCCGACGAGCGGTTTGGGGTCGATGGCGAGCCAGGGGGCGCGGCCGCCGCCCTCGGGCGGGGCGAGGACGTTGCCGTAGTGCAGGTCCCAGTGCAGCAGCCGGTCGCCGGGCTCGGTGCGGACCTCGCGCAGGGCCGCGGCGCAGTCGGTGAGCAAGCGCCGCTCGGCCGGGTCGACGAGGGCTGCGGCGGCGGCCGGGGCCCACGCGAGCAGACCGTCGGCGAGGTCCGCCAGCCGTCGCAGGTCCGGGGCTTCGATCTGACGTCCAGTCAATTCTCTTAGCAGGCCTGCGAGGACGTGCAGCGCCTCCCGGTCGTCCGCGACATCCAGCAGTGAACGCCCCGGGTCGAGGCGCTCCAGCAGCATCGAGCCCGAGGCCGGTTCATGGCCGAGGAGTCGTACGGCCCCTCGCCCGTCCCAGGCCCGGAGGGCTGCCGGCTCGCCCTCCGTCTCCTCGTCCACCGGCTGGAGCTTGAGCGCCGCGGGCGTGCCGTCGGCCCGCCACACCGGCAGCACCAGGGCGACGACGCCGTGCGCGGGCGGGCCGTCCGGGCGCAGATCCCAGCGTTCGAGCAACTCGCCTGCCAGCGCGGGGAGTCGGGCCGCCCAGGCGCGACCTTCGGGGCCGAGGGAATTCTCCAGGGACGCGGCCAGCGCGGGCGGGACGTCAACAGGCATCAGATGGGCTCCTCTCCGACTCCCCAGCCTACGGTCGAGGTTCGAGGCCGGCCGCCGAAACGAAGCCGTCGAGGTTGTCGAGCATGATGTTGTGCCCGCAGTCCGGGACGGCCGCCAACCGTACGCCCGCATCCCGGAGTTGGTCGGCGCCGCGCGGCTCGCCGCCCGCCTCCGGGTACAGGAAGGCACGCGGGAGGTCGAGGCCGAGCAGCAGTTCGCGCATCGTCGGCACCGTCGCCCGGGCCAGGTGGACGGCGCTGCGGTACAGCGCCTCGGGCCCGGCGAGGCGCATCGTGGACCACCAGGACGGGCCGACCCACGCGGCGACCTCGTCCCGGCCGCCGGCCAGGAACTCCTCCTCGGTGAAGCTCGCGATGCCGCTGCTGCCGGGCCGGCGGCCGGGGGTGACCGGGTCCAGGTTGGCGTCGACCAGGACGAGCCGGGAGACCGACTCCGGATGCCGGTGGGCGAGGACGACGGCGATCGCGCCTCCCATGCTGTGGCCGATCACCTCGACTCCGGCGAGCCCGGTCTCCGCCAGGGCCGCGGCGACGGCGTCGGCGTGCTCCTCCAGGGTGTATCCGAAGTCGGCGGGCCGGTCGCTGAGGCCGAAGCCGAGCAGGTCGAGCAGCAGCGAGCGGCGCCCGGTGAGCCCCGGGTGGGAGGCAGCGGCCGCGAAGTAGGCGGGCGAGCTGGCGCCGAGGCCGTGCAGGTAGAGCCGGGCGGGCTCGGCTCCGGGCAGCTCGACCCATCGGATCCGGTCGCCGTTCGGGGTGACGGGGGCGTGGCGCAGCACGGGGACTCCTCCTCCATCGGGGGCTGGGAACGCCCAGACCATACATCGCCATCGAGGTATAGCGGAACCGATATACCGAAGCTCCGAGGGACGAATCTGCGAGAGTGGCCCCATGCTGAAGCTCGCGATCCTCGGATTCCTCTACGACCGCCCGCTGCACGGCTACCAGCTGCGCCGCCACCTCGCCGCACTCACCGGGCACGTCCGCCCGATCAGCGACGGCACGCTCTACCCGGCGATCAAGCGCCTGGAGGCCGACGGCCTGCTGGTCCGCGAGACCGAGCCCGGCAGCGCCGCCGCACCCCGGCACACCCTCCACCTCACCGAGGCCGGCCGCACCGCACTGCTCGACCAGCTGCGCGAGCCCGAGCCGTTGGACATCAGCGACGAGAACCGCTGGTTCACCCTGCTCGCCTTCCTGCGCCACCTCGACGACCCCGCCGCCCAGGCCTCCGTGCTCCGCCGTCGCCTGGCCTTCCTCTCCGAGCCGGCAAGCTTCTTCTACGACGGCGACCGCCCGGTCGGCGCCGAGGAGTTCGCCGACCCGTTCCGCCGCGGCCTGCTGCTGATCGCCCGCGCCACCAGCGAGGCCGAACTCGCCTGGCTGCACGCCACCCTGGCCGAACTGGAGGACGTACCGACAGGCTGACGGTGACGGGCCGACAGGCCGACGATGACGGGCCGACAGGCTTCCGGACTGACGGACTGACGGACTGACCGAAAACCCGCTGCGGCGCCTTCCCTCCCCGCCCTGCCCGTGTTCCGATGACACCCATGGCCAACGACACGCACACCGGCAACGTACGACGCGAGGGGCACGACGGAACGGGCCCGGGCGCGATCACCCCGGACGGCTGCGCCGTCGAGCTCTGGGCCCGGCTCCCCGTCGGCGACGCCCCGGACGTGATCGAGGCCGCGGTGCCGGCCGGCGCCACCATCCTCGAACTGGGTTGCGGCGTCGGCCGGATGACGCACCCGCTGACCGATCGCGGCTTCACCGTGACGGCGGTGGACGAGTCTCCCGAGATGCTGGCCAGGGTGCGCGCGGGCATCCGCACCGTGCGCAGCCCGATCGAGCGACTGGACCTCGGCGAGCGCTTCGACGTCGTCCTGCTCGCCTCCTTCCTGATCCACGCGGGCGACGAGGCGGTCCGCCAGGGCCTGCTGGAGACCTGCCGCCGCCACGTCGCCGCGGACGGCTGCGTGCTGATGCAGCGGGAGGGCGAGGACTGGCACCTCAACGTGCCGCGCGAGGGCAGGCTCGGCACCGACGGCGTGTCGCGCATCGTCTCCTCGACGCCGGTCGGGGACGGCGTGAACTCCGTCCACGCCGAGTACGAGTTCCCGGACGGCCGTTGGACGCACACCTTCCGTTCCCGGCCGCTCACCACCGCCGCGTTCGACCGGGCGCTGGCGGACGCCGGTCTGACGGTCGAGAGCTACCTGACCAAGGACCGCACCTGGGTCCGCGTCCGGCCCGCCGGCTGAGCGGCGGAAGGCCAGGCGGAAGGGCAGGCGGAGGAGTCAGCGGGTCACGGAAGGGCCGACGGGCAAAGCCGGGTCAAAGGGTGAACAAAGAATAGTCATCTTCACCCCGTACCATCGGCCGCGCGCCCGCCCGTGCGCGGCCCGATGGCCGTGCGGGTCGCGGCCTGCCCGCCTGCCCGCACGCCCGCTCCGACCTGCGAGGACCGCACATGTACGACGACTCACGGATACCCCTGGTGGGTGTCTGGTGATCGACTGGTTCCACGGGGCCGTTCTCGGTCTGATCCAGGGGCTCACCGAGTTCCTGCCCGTCTCCTCCAGTGCCCACCTGCGGGTCTTCTCCGCCCTGCTGGGCTGGGACGACCCGGGCGCGGCCTTCACCGCCGTGACCCAGCTCGGCACCGAGACCGCGGTGCTGATCTACTTCCGCCGGGACATCGTCTCGATCGTGCGGACCTGGACGCTGTCGCTGTTCCGCCTGGCGCTGCGCTCGGACCCGGACGCCCGGATGGGCTGGTTCGTGATCATCGGCACGCTGCCGATCGGCATCCTCGGCAAGCTGTTCCAGGACACCATCGAGACCCACCTGCGCGATCTGCGGATCATCGGCACCACGTTGATCGTCTTCGGCCTGCTACTGGCCTTCGCCGACCGCACCCGCGCGGTCCGGCACGCCCGGCCGATCACCGACCTCACCCTGCCGCACGCGGGTGTCTACGGCCTCGCCCAGGCGCTCGCACTGATCCCGGGGGTGTCCCGCTCCGGCGGCACGATCAGCGCGGGCCTGCTGCTCGGCTACAGCCGGGAGGCGGCGGCCCGCTACTCCTTCCTGCTGGCGATCCCGGCGGTGCTCGCCTCGGGGGCGCTGGAGCTGTTCAAGATCGGCGAGGGCCCGGCACCGGCCTGGGGGCCGACCATCCTGGCCACCGCGATCGCCTTCGCGGTCGGCTACGCGGCGATCGCCTGGTTCCTCAAGTACATCTCGCACCACAGCTTCCTGCCGTTCGTGGTCTACCGGGTGCTGCTCGGCGTCCTGATCATCGGACTGGTGGCCGGCGGTGTGCTGGCCCCGGACGCGGGCGTCGTGAAGTAGAACCTCGTTCCACCAGGACCCGGAACAGCAGGACCCCGGAACAGCAGTGGGCCCGGCCCCCCCGGGGGGTGTGCCGGCCCCTCGGTC
>NZ_JBHXTQ010000018.1:54912-93283 GCF_042677305.1 Kitasatospora sp. NPDC127121
TAAAACCATAAGTCGGAATACGAGATACTGTTTAGTCTCGTGGGCTCGGATTTGTTTATAAGACCCAGCACCCGCAGGGGGCGGGGACACCCGCGGGGGTGTCCCGGCCCGTCGTTCGCCAGGATCGGGGAGGCAGCCACCGGCCTGCGGGGCCTGCGGGGCCCTACCGCCCGAACTCCCGGGCGGCGGTCAGCCGGCCGCGGACGGCGGCGTGGACCTCGGCCTCCTCGGCCGGATCTGCGGCGAGCCGGCGCAGGCGCTCCAGCACGCGCGCGTCACCCGTGGTGGCGACATGGCGCGCGGCGAGCTCCCGCGTGGACTCCTCGCAGTCCCAGAGGCACTCGACGGCGGGGCCCTCGGGGAAGTGCACATCGGTCACGGCGAGCGCCCGGGCGGCGCGGCCGCGCAGTTCGGAGGAGGCGGCCTCCCCGTAGATGTGGCGCAGCACGGGGACGGCGTCGGCGGCGACCAGCCGCCCCGCACCGTCGACCAGCGAGCCGAGCCCGGTACCACTGACTCCGCGGACGGAGACCCAGCGGCGCAACCCGTCGACGACGAGTGGTGCGTCGGCCGGCTCCCCGGCGTCGGCGAGCAGTTTGACGGCGGCCTCGCCGAGCGCGCTGTCCGCGCCCCCGGTGGCCGGGTCGGCCCAGCGGCGGGCCTGCGCCAGGACCTCGGGGCCGCGCATCCGACCGACCAGTTCCAGGGCGGCGCGCACGATCCGGTCGTCGACGTCCACGGCGGCGGCCTCGATCAGCTCGACGGCGGCCGGGTCGCGCTGGTCGACCAGGTAGCGCAGTGCGGCCCGGCGGGCGCCGGGCAGGCCACCGCGGGCGGCCTCCAGCACGGCGGGGCGGTCCTCGGGCCGGACGACGGCGGTCAGGCAGCGGGCGGCCGCGGCGGCCCGGCGGTCCACGGCGTCGGGGGCGGCCGGATCGGCGGCGTCGGACGCGGGCTCGGGCCTGCTGTCGGCTCCACCGAGGAAGGCGCCGGCCCCGAGGGCGCCCAGGCTCCCCTGGTCGGCCCAGGCCAGGACGTCGGCGGTGGACCAGCCCGGGGTGACGCCGCCGCGGTTGAGCTGACGCTGCCAGAGGTCGAAGGGTGACTGCTCGCTGGCCGCCGCCACTCTCGGATGGTAGGCCGCCCACAGCCGCCAGGGCCGGGGCTCGTAGGCGTTGCGGATGAACTCGCGCAGCTCGGCGTCGCCCTCGGGGCCCGGGGCGAAGCGGTCCAGGACGGCGGTGCCGAGCAGCAGCAGGCCGCGGTCGTCGTCGCGCAGGGCGAGCTCGTCGAGGGCCCAGGCCCAGTTGGCGCCGGTGGCGGTGTACTCGCGCAGCATCAGCAGCGCGTCGCGCCGGCCGTACGCGGCGAGGTGGCCCAGGACGGAGAGGGCGAGGCCGGTGCGGTTCTCGTCGTCGCTGACGAGGTCCTCGGCGGAGTGGAGGTGGTCCTCGATGCCGTCGAGGGGGGCTTCCAGCTCCATGTAGAGGCGGGCGTAGTAGAGGGAGCGGTTCTCGACCTGCCAGTCGGCTCGCGGATCCCTGGTGACGCACTCCTCCAGCGCGGCGATGGCCTCGGTACGGTCGGCGGCCAGCGCGTGGAGCTGCCCGTCACCGCGGCCTCGCTGCAGGAGGCCGAGGAGGCTGGCACTGGGTGCTATCACTGGCTCGAACATGAGGTCAGCATCCGTTGCGGCGGTCGTAGTGGCAACGGGATTTCCGTCGCCGGGGTCACTGGTCGGTACTGCGGTGGGCGCCCGGGCGCCGGAATCACCGAAGGTTACCGCCTCGCGCCACCTTCCGCACACAGGGCGACGAAGGCTGCTGCCACAGTGGCATATGCCAGGGGAATTTTGCCTGCGTTATGTCCAAATCGCCCGCAGGGGCGAGGGCGCTGTGCCACAGTCTTCTCACCACCGACGGCCCGCACGCGGCGGGCCACCCCCGAGCCATGGACCCGCCATGAAGATGCCCATAGGCGCCGCCCGCCCACCGGACACCGCCACGGTGGACGGCGCCCCGGCGGGCGCGACGGACGACGGCGCGCGCGGCGAACCGAGCGGCGACGCCGACAGCGGAACGGACGGCAGAGTGGACGGCACGGCGCAGGAGCCGTCCAAGAACCCCGACCTCGGCGACGGACCCGACGCCGACGGCGGTCGCGACCACCTCATCGGCTCAGCCGAATGGGACCTCCTCACCGACCGCGTCCACTGGAACGCGGACACCTACCAGCTCCTCGGCTGCGACCCGGGCAACGGCCCGCTCAGCCTGGACCGGCTGCCCGACCGCCTCCCCGAGGCCGACCGGCCCGTGCTGCGCCGGATGATGACCGACGCCCTGATCCACGGCCGTATCTCCGCCGGCACCCTGCGGATCCGCCGCGACGGCGCCCCGCACGCCAGCGTCGAGTGCGCGGGCGAGCCCGTCCTCGGCACGGACGGCACCGTCACCGCCCTGCGCATGCTGCTGCGGCCGGCACCCCCGAACTGACCGGGGCCCGCCGGGGCCTCAGAAGCTCCGGGCCGCACAACCTCCGGGCCTCACAACCTCCACGTCTCAGGACCCCCGGGTCTCAGGACCGCTTCGGCCGCTTCTTCGCGTCCGCCGCCCGCAACTCCCGCCCCAGCTCGGCCCGCAGCTCGTCCACCACCGGCAGGCCCCGGTAGCGCGCGGTCAGCCGGTACATCTCACGCAGCCGGTCCCAGGTCCGGTGCGAGGAGTTCTGGCCGATCAGGTTCATCACCATCTTGGCCTGGAACTCCGCCGCGTCCGGCTCGCCGCTCAGCCAGTGCACCGAGGCCAGGGTGATCCGGTCGAACAGCGCCGAACGCAGCTGCCCGGTGCCCTCCCGCAGGGTGATCACCCGCTCCGCGTGCCGCTGCGCCTGCGCCGCCGCCGAGGGGTCGTGCTCCGCCAGCGTGCGCAGCACCAGCGCCTGCATGCCGCGCAGTTCGGCCTCGTCGAACACCTGCATCCAGGACGGCGGCGGCTCCGGCGCCCCCTCGGCGAACAGGTCCTCGGCCTCGCCGAGCAGCCGCCAGGTGTCCTGGGAGTGCCCGATCGAGGCATGCGCCCAGGCCTCGACGGTGTTCAGCATCGCGCGCGTTCTCGGCAGCACCCGGCCGCCGGCCGCCTTGGCCGCCGACATCAGGTCGATCGCGTCGTCGGCCCGGCCCAGGTGGACCATCTGCCGCGCGGCCCGGGAGATCGCCTCGCCGGCCCGCGGCCGGTCGCCGGCCTCCTTGGCCGACTCCGCCGCGATCATGAAGTACCGCTGGGCGGTGGGCTCCAGGCCCACGTCGTGCGACATCCAGCCCGCCAGCACCGCCAGGTTCGCCGCGACCAGCCACAGCCGCTGCTCCACCGCCGGGGGGTGCCGGTGCGTCAGCAGGCCTCCCACCTCGTTCAGTTGACCGACCACCGCCTTGCGCTGGAGCCCGCCGCCGCGCGCCGCGTCCCAGGCGCGGAACACCTGGACCGAGCGCTCCAGCGACTCCACCTCGTCGAGCCCGACCGGGCCCGCGTCGTACACGTCCACCGCGGGGCGCGCCCCGCCCTGGGTGATCACCTGGCGCGGCCCGGGGACCGAGGCCGCGTACGCGACCGCGTCCCCCCCGAGCCAGCCCTTCAACGAATCGGCGATGACCGTTCCGGCCGTGAGCGCGGCACCCGCGCCCACCAATCCACGTCGGTTCAGCATGAGGTCCATTCCCGTGAACTCGGTGAGGACCGCGGCCGTTCGATCCGGCGACCATGGCACTGCTGCGGACTGCGCCGCTCCGGACCTGGTGGGCCGGTGTCGTTCCAGACCGAGGTCCTCAGTGGTGACGACACGGCCGAGCCGCTCCGTGAACACGGCCGCCAGCACCCTCGGCACCGGATCCCGGGGGATCTCCCCCTGCTCGATCCAGCGCCGTACCCTCGACGTGTCGGTGGACAGCTGCTGCTGCCCCATCGCGGCACCCCGACGGTTGACCAGCCGCGCGAGTTCACCCTTCGACCAACCGGTCAGGACGAACAAGTCAGCGAGTCGGGTGTTGGGTTCCCTGCTCAACGAAGCCCCCAGGTTCCTCGGCTGATTCGAGGCTAGAGGCTCCGGCAAGTGCCAGGCGAGCATTCGCCACCGTTCGCCAGGGCCCGCCAGACTACTAAGCCAGTGCGCCGCGGGTGTGTTGTAGGGGTGCGCCACCTCGCCCCCGGGTCGGGCGGCGTCCCACCGGCGTCGGGGCAGTCCCCCGACCGTGGCACGGGACGCTCCCGGTCCTCACCCGAGGGGGTGGCGCGGCCGGGTGGCGCGGGGGCGCCGGGCACGGCCACGGCAGTCCGGCCGACCGTACTCCCCAGGGTGCGGACGGCCGGAGCACCGCCGTCGTCCGGGTCTTCCGACCCCGCGTCCGTGCCCGGCGCCCGCGCACCACCCACCGCACCGAGTCAGGGCCGCCGTCACGCCAGGAAGCACGCGGCACCGGCCCTCCCCGCACCGCGGGGCGCACCTGCCGACGGACAGAAAGGGACCACCCTCACCCCATGTACTCCTCAGCGACGACCCCCTCGCCGACCGCGACCCGCACCGCGCTGCGCCCCCCCACCGCGGCCGCCGGGCGCCCCGGGCCGAAGCAGGTGCCCCCGTCGAGCCGCCCGGTGGCCCCGCACGGCACCGACGGCCGCTCCACGGACGCCCGGGTCCCGTCCGGCCGTACGGCGCTGGGGCTCCGCGGCCCCGAAGCGGCCCCGCCCATCGGCGGCCGGCTCCCGCTCGCCCGCCAGGCCGACGGCCGGGTGCTGCGCCCGCCGCACCGGCCCGGCCAGGTCGGCGGCCCCGAGCGGATCGACCCGTCGGCGCTGCAGACCCCGGCGGTGCGGGCCGCGCTGGCGAGCGTCGCGCGGATATGTCCCGCGTTCACCCCGCGCCAGGTGCTGCGCGAGGGCAGCCGCCACATCCTGGTGGCGGGCACCATCGGGCGGGCCCCGGTGGTCGCCAAGTGCCTGGCGCCGCAGGCGGTGCGGAGTGGCTACTTCGAGCAGTTGGTGGCCGACTTCCACCACGAGGTGGCGGTCTACCGGGCGTTCGTCCGGCACCGCCCGCCGGTGCGGCTGCCCCGGCTGGTCGCCGCCGACCACGACCGCTGCGTGCTCGTCATGGAGCGCGTTCCCGGGCGCCCGGCCGCGCGGGAGCGCCACCCGGTCAACGCGCCCACCCCGGGCGAGGTGCGGGCGCTGCTGACCGCCGTCCGGACGCTCAACCTGTGGCGGCCGCCGACCGACGTGTTCCAGCCACGCATGGACTACCCGATGGAGATCGCCCGTTACCACTCGGTGGGCCAGCTCACCGACCGGGACGCCGGCGACCTGCGCGGTCTGCTGCACGGCCTCGGCCACACCCCGCTCCAGCTCTGCCACGGCGACGCCCTGCTCAGCAACATGCTGCTGGCGCCGTCCGGCCCGGTGCTGGTGGACTGGGAGCAGGCCGGCTGGTACCTGCCCGGCTACGACCTGGCGGTGCTGTGGAGCGTGCTGTCCGGCGACACCGCGGCGCGCCGCCAGATCAGCCAACTCGCCCAGAGCGGCGGCACGCTGGCCCGGGACGCGTTCCTGGTCAACCTGGTGCTGGTGCTGATGCGGGAGATCCGGCTGTACGACGTGCCGGGCGCCGGCGAGGAGCAGCGGATCATGATCCGCCGGCTCTACGACGACGCCGCGCTCGCCCGCCGGGCCGTCCGGGCCGCGGTCGGCACCCGCTGAGGCTCCGGGCCCCGAGCCCCGGGGCCCGGAATCCGCTACGGCCGGCCGCCGCGCTCCAGGGCGGCCCGGCCGGCGGCCTCCAGGACGGCCTCGTCCGGGGCGAGGTGCACCCGGCTGCTCAGCACGTCCCGCAGGTAGCGCTCCAGCGGGTGACGCCGGCTCAGGCCGGGGTTGCCGGTGAGCGAGACCGCCTGCTGGACCGCCGCCGTCGCGGCCCGGATGGCCAGCAGGTGGGCCGGGCCGGTCCGGGCGACCGCGTCCGGCTCGCCCCGGTCCACCCGGGGGGCCAGCCCCTCGACCAGTTCCTCGGCGCCGATCAGCTGGGCCTCGATCTCGCCGAGGGCGCAGCGGTAGCGGGGCAGGGTGCCGAGCGGCTCGGTCAGATTGGCCGGAGTGCGCTGGTTGAGGAAGCGGATCAGCCAGGACTGGGCGGCGCGAGCCACCCCGATCGCCACCGCGGAGAGCGCCAGATCGTGCCAGGCGAGGGAGAGTTCGGCCGCCCCGGCCGCGTCCGCCGCGCCGCCCTTGGGAGCGGTGAGGCCGAGCGCGAGCTCGGCCGGCACCCGGACCTGCTCCAGCACCACGTCGTGGCTGGCGCTGGCCCGCAGGCCGACCTGGTCCCAGGTCGGGTCGATCTCCAGGCCCTCGCTCTCGCCGCGGACCAGGAACGTCCCCAGCCTCGGCTCCGGCTCGTCGGTCCGTGCCGTCACCGCCATCCAGGCCAGCGCCTCGGCGCCGGTGCAGTACGTCTTCCGGCCCGTCAACAACCAGCCCTCGCCGTCCCGCCGGGCCACCGTGTCCGGCAGCGCTCCGGGCCGGCCGCCGGGCTCCGCGCGCAGCGTGTTGACCAGGGCGGGCCCGCGCCGGGACTCGGTGAGCAGCCGCCGGTAGCCCGCCGTCGGCCAGGAGGCACGGCGGGCCTGCTCGGCGTGCTGGAGCAGCGTGAAGGCGGTGACCACGGCCACCGAGGCGTCCCCGCGCCCGAGTTGGGCCAGTACCCGGACGGTGTCGGCGAGCGTGCCGCCCGGTCCGCCGTACCGCTGGGAGACGGTCAGGGTGAGCAGTCCGGCCTCGTGCACCGCCTCGATGCCCTGGTACGGGAAGGTGGCGTCGCGGTCGTGCTCCTCGGCGCGGGCGGAGAGCAGGTCGACCACCCGGGGCAGTCCGGCGAGGGCGGCGACGACGGCCGAGCGGTCGGGCGCGGGATCGGGCGCGGGGTGGCCGGAATCCGACGCTCCCGAGGCGGTGCCGGGCACGGCGGCGGTCGCGGTGCCGGACGGGCGGTCCGCGGGCGAACGGTCAGCGGCGGTGGTCGTCATGGTGCTGGGGCCTCCGGGCGGCAGCGTGGGCGCGGCAGATGCGGGCGGCACGCCGGACGGGCGCGCGGTACCGGACGGGCGGCCTCGGAGGTCAGTTCACGGCCCGCCCCCGGATTCGGCGCCGGCCACGAACGGCCGGCCGCCCGCCGCCTCGGGGACGAATCCCCCTCAGCGGCCCGGACACACCGCGCTGGCGGTGCGCCGCAGGTCCAGATAGCTGCGACGGGTCAGCAGCGGGAGACGGCACGACATGTTCGCGACTGTACGAACCTGTGATCGAAACCGTCAAGCGGCGTCCGAGCCCCGGTCGAGGCCGGTCAGCCCTGCTGGAACATGTCGGCCGGGAGCGGCTTCAACAGCTGATACAGGTCGTCCGAAATCGGTCGGTCCCAGGACGCGATGGTGACCTGGACGCCGTCGCTGCGCCCGAACTGGGCGCAGAACACCCGCTCCTCGCTGACCTTGACCTTCTTCACGATCAGCAGGTCGTCCCCGAGCATCACCGGGAAGTCCTCGGCCGAGACGAAGTCGACCGGCTCGTCGTTCTCCAGCGCCGCGAGCAGCTGCCGCACCTCGAAGGGCACGCTGTCGCCGGTCTCCCGGGCGGGCGAGCCCTCGGGGAGGTTGCCGATGAACATCGCCGGGCCTCTGCCGCCGAACAGGTCGTAGCGCAGGAAAATCCCCTGGCAGGAGCCGTCCGGGCCGGTCATCATGGCCGCACCGAAGTCGCCGGGCCAGTCACCCGGGTCCATCGCGAGCACGTCGAAGTCCGGGCCGGCGGGCTGTCCGGAGCGACGGCGGAGAAAAGACATGGGAACATCGTACGTGCCCGGCACACCACGCTCGCGAGGTGGGTGGGGCACCGTCGGGAGATCGACGCTCAGAGACCAATGTTGACTCTGAGCAACCGTCCGGGCTACGTTCGGTTCAGCACGACAGCCGTTCTGGGTTTCACCCTCCGGGGGGACGGCATGTCGCAACGCGGCCCTACACGCGTTTCCCTCACTGTGCACATCGTCGTGCCGAACTGCCGAGCACCCAGCTTCGTCGTCGCACACAGCACAGCAGACAAGCCAACAGTTCCATCACCACAAGCCAGATCCGCGGGGCCCCGGCCCGTCGCTCCCGCGGATCTTGCTCGGGACGCCGCCGCGTGGGGGCGTGCGGGTCCCGAGCAAACGGTGTCGCCGCCGAGTCGCTCTCGGCGTCGACGCCAGCCTCCCGGCGACTGCCGGCCCCTCGTGGGCCGGGACCGGCCGACGCACCCCGGTGCGCAGGGGATGACTGGGAGGATGGCCTGGCAACGCTGCCGGGTCGCACAGCAGGCGCCGTGTCTGGCCGCGTGGGGGCGGTGGGCACGGCGTCTGCCTGTGCTCATACTCTGAGCTGCGTTTGTCTAACAGTCAACAGAAATTCTGACGGGGCACGTTCAATAGATCATCAGTTGTGATGTTCGGGGCCGAAATCGACTGCGGAGCGGGCCCCGTTCCGACGGGACCCGCTCCGCGGTCGTGCGACGGTGGCTCAGGTGAGGTCGAACTCGCCGTCCCGGGCACCGAGCACGAAGGCCCGCCACTCCCCCGGCGTGAACACCAGGACCGGACCGTCCTCCTGGCGGCCGTCCCGCATCCCGATGTACCCGTCCACGAACGCGATCTGGACATCCCCGACGCCCTGGCTGCTGCACAGCCACTTCGCCCCGCTGAAGTCCACCTTCGGCTTCCCGCTCGGCGCCAGCTGAGGCTCCGCGCCGCCCGCCTCCACGTCGATCCCACTGTTGACTGCCACTACCCGGTCTCCTCCCGACGGCTTTCCCGGCCAGCCTAACCACACCCGCCCGCCCCGGTCAGCGGGTTGACGAGGACTCCACCAGCCGGGCCCGGACGCCGCAGGAGGCCCGCTCAACGCGTGTCCCGCCCGACGGGGGCCACCGGAGCTGCCAGAGTGCTTGGCAGCGCGGGGGACCACCCCCGCCGGCCGTACACGGGCCCTCGACGGCCCTCGACGGCCCGCCCCGGCCCCGCGAACCCGATGCGCACCGGACGCGGCCCGCACCACCTCGCCCAGCACCGCCCACCACCACCCGCCACCGCCCAGAGGGAGCAGCCGATGAGCCGCCGGGACGGCACCCGCGCCGATGTCATCCCCATCTCCGACGCCCCCTCGGCCCACCCCCCGGCGCCCCGCACGCCACCCGCGCCCGCCACGCTGCCCCGGCCCGCCTCCGGCCGGCCCCCCGCGCACGGCCGGGTCGGGATCGTCCTGGTGTCGCACAGCCAGGAACTGGCCATCGCGGTGCGCGCCCTCGCGCTCGCACTGACCGGATCCGACTCCCCCGCCCCGATCGCCGCGACCGGCGGGGACCAGGGCGGTCCCGGCATCAGCGCGGTCCTGGTGGCCGCCGCCACCCGCCGGGTCGACCAGGGCCACGGGGTCGTGGTGCTCGCCGACCTGGGCAGCGCCGTCACCACCGTGCGCGCCCTGCTGTCCGACGCCGACGAGCACGGCCTCCCGTTCCCGGTCCGCTTCGCGAACGCGCCGTTCGTCGAGGGCGCGGTCGCGGCCACCGCCACCGCCACCGCGGGCGGCGACCTCGCCGCCGTCCTGGACGCCGCGGAGGAGGCCTACCGGCAGCGCAAGGGCTGAGCGGCCTCGCGAATTCCCCCCACCCGGGGTGACCGGACGGCTACCATCGGCGAAGGGCCCGGACTCCCGGCCCGCCCGGGGAGGGGAGGCGAGGATGCGGACTGTCCGCCGTGTGCCGGTCAGGGGCGCTCCTTGCCCTCCCACACGAAGACCGCCGACCCCTCGCACTCCAGCGCGTGGCGCAGCCGCTCGTGCTCGACCTCGATCATCGGCGGCAGCCCGTCCAGCGGGTACCAGCCGACCTCCAGCGACTCGTCGTCGTTCACCCTCGCCTCGCCGCCGACCGCCCGGCACCGGAAGGTCAGCACCAGGTACTGCGTCACGTCGCCGTTCGGGTAGGTGACCTGCGGCGAGACGGTGACCGAGGCGAGCAGCTCGGGCACGGCCACCACCCCGGTCTCCTCCAGGCACTCGCGCACCACGCCGTCGGCGGGCTGCTCGCCGGGATCGAGGATGCCGCCGACCGGCGCCCACCTCCCGTCGTCGGCCCGTCGGCCCAGCAGCACCCGGCCGTGGTCGTCCAGGACGACGGCGACGACGGCGGTCAGCCAGAGCGGGCGGGTGCCCACCAGGGCGCGGAGATCGGCGAGGAACGGGGGAATGGCCATACGCCGCAGCCTAGGCCCTGTCCGGCAGGCTCCCAGGCCGCCGCCACCGACGTGCGACCCGCGACGCGCGGGCTCATCGTGCGAGGCCGCCCTCCGGGCGCAGCAGGGCCAGCACGGTCAGCCCGAGGATCCGCAGGTCGAGCCGGAGCGAGCGGTGCTCCACGTACCAGAGGTCGAGTTCGGCCCAGTCCGGCCGGGCGAGCGGGCGGCGGGCCTGGAGCTGGGCCCAGCCGGTCAGCCCGGGCCGGACGGCGAGCCGGCCGCGCTCGCGGCGGGAGTAGCGGACCACCTGGTCGGGGCGGACGGGCCGGGGGCCTATCACCCCCATCTCGCCGCGGGCGACGTTCCACAGCCGGGGCAGCTCGTCCAGGCCGGTCCGGCGGAGCAGCACGCCGAGCCGTCCTCCCCGGCTGGTCCGGAAGCGGAGGACCTGGAACTCCCGGCCGTGCCGTCCGGCCCGCGTCAGCCGCAGGAGCACCGGGCCGCGCGCCGTGCAGCGGAGCAGGGCGGCGATCACCAGGGCCAACGGGAGCGCGACGATCCCGGCCAGGGCGGCGAGGGCGAGGTCCCCGCCGCGCTTCATCCGGCGGACACGGTGGTGCGCGGTGCGCCGTCCGGCTTCCTACCGGGTTCTCCGCCCGGATCGGACGTGGCGCTGCCGCCCATCTCTTCCCCTCCACGGCACCGTCGAGTCCACGGCACCGTCGAGCCGCAAGAACGCATTCACAGTAAAGGCGCCTTGGAGCCGTCGCCCGGGAATGGTGAAAGAAGTGGGCAGAGGATTGTCCGACAGGCCGAAATTCGGTCGATCTGACCAATATTGCTCGATCTGCTGCTCGATCTGCCGCTCGGAATGCCGAGGGCAATCGAAGTACAGCCGTCCACCGAAGGCCGACCGGTCGCTGAGGAGGTTAGAGCGCGGCGCCCCGGCGGTAACGCAGCAGCCCGAACGCGATCCGGCCGAGCAGCAACACTCCCGCGGCCAGACAGCCCGCCACCGCCATCGCCCAGGCCGGACCGTCACTGTCCGGAACGATCACCGCCACCACAATGCCCAGCGCGAGACAGGCCAAACCCACCACCGCCAGCAGAAGCTGGTGGGTGACCAGGGCGCCACCACTCCACGCACGGGCCATCCTGGTCGCGCCGTGCAGGTGGAAGGGATCACGGTCCGCATCTGCCATGAGCCCAAGGTACCCCCGGCGAACGCCGGAGGCAGCCCGCAGGGAGTGAACGTTCGACCACCCGGTGCGACCGGCCCGCCGACCTCGCCCGAGCAGGTCGCGGACCGGCCCCGGTCGTGCATTCCGGCTCCACATTCAGTTCACATCAGTTCACATCAGTCCACGAAAAATCCTCGTCCCCCCGGTACAACCATCCGCTCGGTGCAGCGGTCTCAATGGCATTGAGCGATCCAGGAGCCGTTCGCGGGAAGGGTGCGAGCCCCCCACCGCGGACCGGAACACCCAGGAGGCGGAGCCGCCGCCGCCTGGAGTCGGAGGCCGGACTCCGCCCTCCGGCGGTACCGCCACGCCGCTCGGCGACCGAGGGGGAACCGTGCCGCAGTCCCAGTCCACCACGTCGATCTCCATGGCCCCCACCAGGCCCGTCCCGTTCGTGCGCCCGCTGCCGACGGCCACCCGCCGCCACCCGACCGCCGACCGGGGCAGGCCGGACGCGCGGGGCGAATGGCTGCGGTTCGCCCCCGTCCAACCCCTGTTCCGCGCCCGCGCCGCACAACGCCTCGCCGTCCTCGCCTACCACGGCGTCACCGACCACCGGTCCTTCGGCGCCCAGCTCGACCGGCTCCGAAGACTCGCCACCCCGGTCTCGCTCACCGCCGTCCTCCAAGCCGTCACCGAACAGCGGCCGCTGCCGCCCCGCAGCGTCCTGGTCACCTTCGACGACGCCGACCGCAGCGTCCTCACCCACGCCCTGCCCGCCCTCGACGCCCGCGGCATCCCCGCCACCGCCTTCGTCATCTCCGAGCTCATCGGCACCGAACGCCCCTTCTGGTGGCACGAGGCCGACTTCCTCGCCCGGCACGGCGGCCGTGCCCGCTCGCTCGACTGCGGGCACCCCTCCCAGCTGCTCCCCCGGCTCAAGGCCATGCCCGACCCCGACCGGCGGCGCAGCCTGCACGAGCTACGGGTCAGCGCCGACCGCCGCCCGCCCCGCCAGGAGCAGCTCACCCCCGCCGACCTACTCGCCCTGCGCGACGGCGGCGTCGCCATCGGCAACCACACCCAGGGACACCCCTGCCTCGGCCGCTGCGACGACGCCACCGTCCGCGCCGAGATCACCGGCGCCCACGAAGCCCTCACCCGCTGGCTCGGCGAACCCCCGATCGCCTTCGCCTACCCGGACGGCGGGCACGACCCGCGTGCCGAAACCGTCCTCCAGGAGCTCGGCTACCGCCTCGGCTTCCTCTCCGACCACCGGCTCGGCCCCCGCATCCCCTCCCACCCGCTCCAGATCAGCCGCCTCCAGGTCGACTCCACCACCAGCACCCGCCGCTTCGACACCATCCTCTCCGGCCTCGAACCCGCCTACCGCCGCTGGCGCCGCCAAGCCGTCGCCTGACCGGCCGGGGCACGCGAGGGGACGCAGGGGCACTCAGGGGTGCTCAGGGGCAAAAATGAGCCCTGCCGGGGAGGGGCACCGGACCTCTGGGGGGCGAAATTTGGCCCCGCCTCAGCGGCAAACCACCCGCCCGTAGGGCAAGGCCTTGCCCCACGGGCACAGACCGTCGGGCAGGCCGACTTCCTGCATCAGCCGCCCCGGACAGGCAGCCTCCGCGGAAGACCGGGACGGCCGGCCACCACGGGACTCCTCGACCGACCCCCGAGGTTGGAGGGCAAAGATTTGCCCCTCAACTCATGACAGAGAGAACCTGCCCTCGGCTGCCCCGGATGGGGATCAGCCGCGGTGGCCTTCCGCGCGGGCTGAAGGACGGACCGCCGGCGGGCGAAAATTGGCCCGGCGGCAGACCGGCGGGGGCTCGTCAGCGGCTCGCCGGGGGGCGAAGTGCTCCGCGAGGGCGGTGGGTGTCACGCCGGCAGCGTGCTGCGCATCAGGGCGGCGAGGGTGCGCCCCTGGGGGTAGAGGAGTGCGGCCGGGGGGAGGGCGGCGGAGGCGCCGGCGTGGAGCACGGTGATGGTGCCGGCGCCGGTGCGCGTGGGGTCGGTGACCCGGCGCAGGGCCTGGGCGGCGACGGCGTCGGCGGAGCCGTGCAGGGTGAGCGCCGGGGAGGCGGTGGGGGCGACGGCGGCGCGGATGCGGCCGTCGACCAGTTCGTAGTGCGTGCAGCCGAGGACGATCGCGGCGGTGCCGGCGGGGGTGCGGGCGGCGGCGTCGGCGATGGCGGCGGTGATGGCGGCGTCGTCGCCGTGTTCGATGGCGTCGGCGAGGCCGGGGCAGGCCACCTCGGTCACGTCCGCGGTGCCGCCGAAGTCGCGGATCAGGCCGCGCTGGTAGGCGCTGCCGGTGGTGGCCGGGGTGGCCCAGATGGCCACGGAGCCGCCAAGGGCGGCGGCGGGCTTGATCGCCGGGACGGTGCCGACGACGGGCAGTCCGGGTTCGAGTTCGGCCCGGAGGGTGGCGAGCGCGTGCACGGAGGCGGTGTTGCAGGCGATGACCAGCGCGTCCGGTTCGAGCGCCGCGGCGGCGAGCGAGCAGCCGCGGGCGAGGTCGGTGACCTCTTCGGAGGTGCGCGGCCCCCAGGGCATCGAGGCCGGGTCGGAGGAGAGCACCAGATCGACGTCCGGGCGCAGCTTCCGAAGGGCGGCGGCGGCGGCCAGCAGGCCGATTCCGGAGTCCATCAGTGCGATCTTCACGGGGCAAGACTTTAGTCGATCCGCCCGATCCGGCCGGTTCTGCGGCAAACTGCGGGAGTGACCGTCCTGTTGTGGATCGCCGCGTTCTCCCTGCTGGTCTGGCTCTGGTTGGCGTGCTGCCACGGGCTGTTCTGGCGCACCGACGTGCGGTTGCCGCCGCGCCGTCCGCCGGTGCGCTGGCCGCAGGCGGCGGTGGTGGTGCCGGCCCGGGACGAGGCGCAGGTACTGCCGATGAGCCTGCCGACGCTGCTGGCCCAGAAGTACCCGGGGCGGGCGCGGGTGATCCTGGTGGACGACCACAGTTCGGACGGCACCGGCGCGGTGGCGGCGGAGCTGCGGACGATGGACGGGCTGGAGCTGACCGTCACGACTCCTCCCCCCTTGCCCCCGGGGTGGACGGGCAAGTTGTGGGCGCTGCGGCACGGGGTGGAGCTGGCCGGTCCGGACGTCGAGTACCTGCTGCTGACGGACGCGGACATCGCGCACGGGCCGGACTCGCTGGCGGAGCTGGTGGCTGCGGCGGAGAGCAACGGGCTGGACCTGGTGTCGCAGATGGCCCGGCTGCGGGTGGAGACCGGCTGGGAGCGGCTGATCGTGCCGGCCTTCGTCTACTTCTTCGCGCAGTTGTACCCGTTCCGCTGGAGCAACCGGCCCGGTGGGCGGACGGCGGCCGCGGCGGGCGGCTGTTCGCTGGTGCGGCGGGAGGCGCTGGAGCGGGCCGGCGGGGTGGCCGCGATCCGGGGTGCGGTGATCGACGACGTGTCGCTGGCGCGGGCGGTGAAGTCCTCGGGCGGGCGGACCTGGCTGGGGCTGGCCGGGGCGGTGGACAGCGTCCGGCCGTACCCCCGGCTGGAGCAGTTGTGGCGGATGGTGTCGCGCAGCGCGTACGCCCAGTTGCGGCATTCGCCGCTGCTGCTGCTCGGGACGGTGCTGGGGCTGGGGCTGGTGTACCTGGTGCCGCCGGTGGCGGCGGCGGCCGGGCTGGTCGCGGGGGCGCCGGCGGTGGCGGTGGCGGGCGGGGCGGCCTGGGCGCTGATGGCGGGCACCTACCTGCCGATGGTGCGGTACTACCGGCAGCCGGCGCCGGCCGTGCTGCTGCTGCCCTTCACGGCGGGCCTGTACCTGCTGATGACGGTGGACTCGGCGGTGCAGCACTGGCGGGGCCGGGGCGCGGCGTGGAAGGGCCGGACGTACTCGCGGGCCTGAGTGTTCCGGGCCCCGAATTCGCGGGCACGGCAGGCCGGTTGGCTCCATACTGCTCGAATGGACCGCCAGAGGATCTCCCGTCTCGCCCATGCCCACCACCCGATCGCGGCGCCGCTGACGGACGAGTCGGTGGCCCTGCTGCTGGAGCGCGCGACCGCCGGGGCGGCGGACGGCCGGGCGCTGGACCTCGGCTGCGGCGAGGGGGCGTGGCTGGTCCGGGCGCTGGCGGCGCGTCCGCGCTGGCGGGCGGTGGGGGTGGATCTGGACGCGGCGGCGCTGACCCGGGCCAGGGAGGCGGCGACCGTGCTCGGCGTGGCGCGCCGGATCGGCCTGCACCACGTGGACGCGCGGGAGTTCGACTCGGTCGAGCCCTTCGACCTGGTGCTGTGCGTGGGCGCCACCCACGCCTTCGGCGGGCTGCTGCCGACGCTGGCGGCGGCCCGCGAGCACCTGGCCCCGGGCGGGCGGGTGCTGGTCGGCGAGGGCTTCTGGGAGCGGGAGCCGTCCCGGGCGGCCCTGGACGGACTGGGCGCGGCCCGGGACGACTACGCGGACCTGGCGACCACCACGGACCGGGTGCTGGCGGACGGCTGGACACCGGTGTCCGGTTACGTGAGCAGCCCGCAGGAGTGGGACGACTACGAGTTCGCGTGGACGGGTGCGCTGGCCGAGTGGGCGCTGGAGCACCCGGACGACCCCGACGCGGCGGCCGCCCGGGAGGCTGCGGACCGGCACCGGCGGGAGTGGCTGCACGGCTACCGGGGGACGTTCGGCTTCGTGACGTACCTGCTGCGCCGGGACTGAACCGCCGGGCGGGGCGGGCCGCCGGAGGGCTGTCCGACCCCGGCCGGCGGCGGGCTCAGTTCCCGCGCAGCTGCTCCTGCTGGACCAGGTAGTCCAGCACCTCGGGCATCGCCTCGACGCCACCGGCCTTGCTCGGCGAAGTCCGGTACTCGCCCTGGACGACCACCGTCGGCAGCTCGTTGACGCCGTAGCGGACGAACTCGACGGCGGCCTCGTCGACCGACCGCGCCACCTCGTCGGAGCGGTACGTCCGGCGGAAGAGCTGGGCGTCCACGCCGTGGCGCACCGCCCAGTCGGTGGCGGTGGCCTCGGTGGTGAGGTCGGTCTGGTCGGTGCGCACCGAGCGGAAGACGCTGCTCTGCAGGCGCTCGACCAGGCCCAGGCGCTCCAGCGTGTAGTACAGGCGCGCGTGGCCGCGCTGGGCGCCCTCGTCCGGGCCGCCCGGCCAGATCGCCGGGACGCGCCGCAGGGCGACGTCCGCGCGGTGCTTCTCGGCCCAGGCCTGCAAGGGCTGTTCGAGCTGCTGGGAGTGGACGCAGTCGTACCAGAAGAACTCGGCCGCCTCCGTGCGGACGCTCTCGCGCACCGGCTGCGGATGGTCCAGCTTGACGAACTGGGCACCCTCGGAGGGGGGTTGGTGACTCACCGCGCCGGCCTGGAGGGGGGATACGGCGATCCCGGCGGCGATGGCGAGCAGGACGGTGGACCGCAGCAGCGACTTCGAGTTCACACCGGGCAGTGTGCTGGCGGCGGTTCGTTACCGTCGAGTTCGGCCGGGCACGCTGGCCCGGATTCGCCCGATCGGCCCAGCCCGACGCCCGGCCCGGCGCGCGACTCGACGCCCGGCCCGGCGCCCGGCCCGGCGCGCAACCCGACGCCCGGCCCGGCCCGCCGCCGCGGGCCTGTCACGGACCGGTGCGCGCCCCCGGGCCACCCCCCGCCCATACCTCGGCGACCAGCCCCTGCCAGGCGTCCACCACGGCGCCGAGCTCGAAGTGCTCCAACGCGTGCGCCCGGGCGGCCGCGCCGAGGCCCGCACGGTTGCACGCCAGCACCTTGGCCAGCGCCTCGGCGAGGGCGAGCGGGTCCCCGGGGGCGACGAGCGCGCCGGTCGCGCCGTCCCGGACCACCTCGCGCACCCACCCGACGTCGGTGGCGACGGCGGGCACGCCGGCCAGCGCCGCCTCGATCAGCGCGCCGGGCACGCCCTCGCTGTCGCTGGTGAGCAGCAGCGCGTCGGCGGCCCGGTAGAGCGGCGCCGGATCGGGCAGGGCGCCGAGGAAGTGGGCGCGGGCGGCGGCCGGGTGGCGGGCCAGCGTCTCGCGCAGCGGGCCGTCCCCGGCGATGGCCAGCCGGACGTCCGGCAGCCGGTCGAGGACGTCGAGGGCGAGGTCGAGCCGCTTCTCCGGGGCGATCGCACCGATCCAGGCGACCAGCAGGACGTCGGCGGGCAGGCCGAGCGCGTGCCGGGCGGCGCGCCGGTCGGCCCGGCCGTCGGCGGGCGGATAGCTCTCGGCGGCCCGGGAGTTGGAGATCACGTGCACCTTGCCGTCGGGCAGCCGGAACTGCCCCTCCAGGACGGCGCGGGCCTCGTCGGTGAGCGTGGTGACGGCGGCCGCGCGGTGCATCAGCGCGCCGCCGCGCACCCGGCGCAGCCGGTTCGCCGTCCAGTAGCGGGGGTGGCCGACGGAGACGTAGACGAAGGGGGTGCGGGTGCCGGCCAGGGCGAGGGCGCAGGCCGCCAGGGTGTCGGAGCCGTGGGCGAGCACCACGTCGGCGCCGCGGGCGGCCGCGCGCAGCGCCCGCAGGGTGCCGGGGCGCAGGCGGCCGGAGCCGAGGACGGCGGCGCGTAAGTCCTCCTCGTCGGCGCAGGCGCCGGGGTGCGGGTCGGGCTGCCGGTCGGGCTGCCGGTCGGGCCCGTCGGGGCTGGCGCCCGGACCGGCCCCGGCGCGAACTCCGGTGCGGTCCGCGGCGCGGGGCCCGGGGAGGGCGGGCCCGGTGGGCCCGGGGGACGGGTGCGGGGCGAGGGCGCACAGGGCGGAGGCCTGGCCCCGGCGGCGCAGTTCCCGGTGGAGGTCACGGGCGAAGTTCTGGGCGCCGCCGCGGCGTGGATCACTGATCAGGTGCAGGACGCGGGGACGGGTTCCGGCCGGGTCGGCCGACGTATGGTCGGACATGGACCGACCTTGGCACAGCGCCCCGCGCCGTACAGCCCCTTCGCGCAACCTGGTGGTGGCCCGTGCGCCCGCGTGAATACACCTGATGTGCGCTGGTCGACTGCGGCCGTGCGCCGGTTGCTCCCGTCGTGCGCCCTGTTCCGCCCCCTCTCGCCCTGCCTCGCTCTGCCTCGCCTCGCCGCACCCCGGCGTCCGACCCCGGCCGCCGTACGGCTGGCGGGCCCGACGGCCACCTGCGATGCTGATCACCAGTCAGGGGGCGTCCGGCACGGGAGAACGGACGCGCCCGCAGCGGGCGGGGGTGGCCGGTGCAGGTGCTTCTGGTGGTCGACAGCGTGAACCGGACCGGCGGGGCGGAGCGCGCCCTGGTCTCGATGGCTCCCCAACTGGTGCGCGCCGGAGTCACGTTGGACGTCGCCTACCTCTACGACTCCCCCGGCGGCTGGCAGCCGGAGCTGACCGCGGCGGGCGCCGCCGTGTTCGGCGTCGGCCGACCGACCGGGGCCGCCACCGCCGCCGCGCTGCGCCGGCTGATCCGCGAACGCCGGCCCGATCTCGTCCACACCGCCCGCCACGCCTCGGACGTGCTCGGCCGCGCCGCCGCCCTGGCCGCCCGCACCCCGGTGGTTTCCAGCCTCCTCGACCCGGCGTACGGACCGGAGCAGTCGGCGGCGCACGGGGCGAGCCCCTGGCGGATGCGCACCGCGCAGGCCCTGGACGCGGCCACCGCCCAGGGCGCCCGCCGCTTCCACGCGCTCACCCGGCACGTGGCCGGCACGATGGCGCGGCGGCTGCGCATCCCCCGACGCCGGATCGACGTGGTGCCGCGCGGGCTCGACCCGGAGCTGCTGGGCACGGCCACCCCGGAGCGGCGGGCCGCCGTACGCGGTGCGCTGGAGCTGGCGCAGGACGTGCCGGTGGTGCTGGCCGCCGCCGGCCAGCACCACCGGAAGGGCCTGGACGTGCTGTTGACGGCCTGGCCGGCGATCCGGCACGCGCAGCCCGGGGCCGTCCTGCTGCTCGCCGGCGCGGCGGGCCCGGAGAGCGCACGGCTGCGGGCGCTCGCCGAGTCCGCCGGGAGCGTCCGCCTGCTCGGGCCGCGCGAGGACGTGGCCGACCTGATGGCCGCTGCCGACGTGCTCGCCGTGCCGTCCCGCTGGGCGGGCCAGGGCGGCACGGCGATCGAGGCGATGGGCGTCGGGGTGCCGCTGGTCTGCGCGGACGTGCCGGCGTTGCGCGAGACGGTCGGCTCGGAGGACTACGCCCGGCTGGTGGCGCCGGAGCGGCCGGCCGAACTGGCGGCGGCGGTCGTCGACACGCTGGACGACCGGGCGGCGGCGCGGGTGCGGGCGAAGGCCGCGCGGGCACGGTTCCTGGCCTCGTTCACGCTGTCCCAGGTGTCCGCGCACATGGTCGAGTTCTACGAGCGCGCGCTGCGGGTGCGGCCGCTCTGACCCCTGCGACCCGGCGGCGGCCGGATCGACCCGTACGCGGAGCGCCCGGGCTGCGCCCGGACCCGGCCGGCGCGTCCTGCGGCCGGTTACGCGGATCGGGTGAACGCGGTTGGACCTCGGCCCGGCCCGGTCGGCAGGATGTCCGGCCGGGGCGACCGTCGCGCTGCCTCACCTCCCCCTTCCCCGTACGGATTTGGAGTCACCCGGTGTTCAAGGGATTCCGCAGCTTCCTGCTGCGCGGAAACGTGGTGGACCTCGCAGTCGGCATCGTGATCGGCGCGGCCTTCACCGCCGTGGTCACCGGGTTCGTCACCGCCTTCCTCACCCCGCTCATCGGGGTCGCCACCGGCGCCGTCGGCGACTTCACCCAGAAGACCTTCGAGGTGGCCGGCACCCGGTTCCCGTACGGGGTCTTCGTCAACGCGCTGATCGGGTTCGTGCTGGTCGCCGCGGTGATCTACTTCGCCGTGGTGCTTCCGGTCGGCAGGCTGCAGGCGCGCTTCGAGTCGGCCAAGCCGGCGCCGGTCGTGAAGGTCGACTGCCCGGAGTGCCTGAGCCCGATTCCGGCCGCGGCGACCCGCTGTTCCTTCTGCACCTCGGAGGTCGCGGGCCGGCCGGGCCTCCCGGCGCAGGCGCAGGCGTTGCAGGCGAGCTGACCACGGGCCCGAGGCCGCTGACGGGGACTTTATTCCCGAAACATTCACGAGCCCTCGTCGGACCGTCGGCGGGGGCTCGAATGCGCCGGCGCACGCCCTGTCCGCAAAAGTTTCTCCGGCGGGCCCCGAACCGTCCACCGCCCGGTCACCGCAAGGGTTCGCCGCGCCGCCGTCCGGGTACTGTTCGATCACTGACGGCACGCCAAGGTTGTCCGGAACTGAACGCCGGTATGTCCGTTCTTCCTACTTTCGAAACCTTTGTGCGAGCGAAGACTGTGTAAACAGTCGAACTGCTCCCCCTCCCGCTCTCCTCAGCAGGCGCGTTGTGGGCTTACCGTATGCCCCATGACCTCGCCCCGCTCCTACGACGGAGTCGGCTACCCCTCTCCGTCCTTCTCCTCCGGCACGCCGATCTACGACAGCCTCGTGGCTGAGCGCGGCGTCCCCCAGATCGCACCCATCAACGTGCCGGCGGCCCTTCCGCCGGCCATGTCGTCCGGTTACGGGGCCAGCGCCGGCCCGTCCTACGAGAACCGGTACGGCAACGGGTACGAGAGCGCCGGCAGCAACCTCCCCGCGCTGCCGCCCGCCCGCCTCGCCCTGGGCCCCGGCCCGAGCAGCGGCCCCTCCGCCGGTCCCGCCACGGCGTACATCCCCGCGCAGCCCGCGCCGGCGTACGCCTCCGCGCCCCAGCCGCCCGTCCCCGGCTACGGCGCCCCCCAGCAGTACCAGCGGCCGCAGCCCGCCGCACCGGCCTTCGCGCAGACCGCCAGCGGCGGCTACCAGCCGACCGGCGGCCAGAGCTTCGGCGGCCAGAACACCTTCATCGGCGGCCAGGGCGGCCAGCAGTCCTTCGGCGCGCAGCCGATCGGCGGTCCGGGCGCGTTCGGCCCCGGGCAGCCGGGCGGCCAGCCGCAGGGCGGTCCGCAGAGCCTCGGCGGCCAGCAGTCCTTCGGCGGCCCCGGCCAGGCCGGCCCCGGCTTCCAGGGCCAGGGCGGCGACCAGGGCTTCGGCGGCGCCCAGCTGCGCCCGGCCATGGCGCCGGTCCGCCCGATGCAGCCGCAGCGCCCGGGCCCGTACGGCGAGCCCGGCCACAACGCCTACAACGTGGGGGGCCAGCAGGGCGGCTACCAGCAGCAGGGCCAGGGCTACTGAGCCACTGACCTCCAGGGCCGGACCCCACCCGGCCCGCACCCGCACCACCTGAGCACCACCCGGCGCGCTCCCCGCGCCGGGCGTACGGAGAAACGGGTCATCCACGGACCGCCCGGAACGCCCCCCACGGCGTCCCGGGCGGTCCGTGCGCGTACGGGGGCCCTGCGGACCGCCGGGAACCGGCTGGCAGGATGGGGGAATGCAGCTCACCGGACTCCACGTCTACCCCGTCAAGTCCATGTACCGCCTGAGCCCCGACACCTCCGCCGTCGAACCCTGGGGCCTGGCCGGAGACCGCCGCTGGATGCTCGCCGACACCACCGGACGCTTCGTCAGCCAGCGCGAGAACGCCGCCCTCGGCCAGATCAGGCCCGACCTGCTCCCCGACGGCGCGCTCTCCCTCACCGCCCCCGACGGCTCCCGGATCGAGGTCCCCGCGCCCGCCGTCGCAGCCGGCGACCCGCTCGCCGAGGTCGAGGTCTGGGGCACCCGCTTCCGCGCCGCCGAGGCCGCCAAGGAAGCGCACCGGTGGATCGCCGAACACCTCGGCGACTACCGCCTGGTCCACCTGGACGACCCGCACGCCCGGCCGGCCGACCCCGACTACGCCGAGCCCGGCACCACCGTCTCGATGGCCGACGGCTTCCCCCTGCTGCTCACCACCACCGCCTCGCTGGAACGGCTCAACGAACTGATCGCCGCCGAGCACCCCGACGGCCACGAGCCGCTGCCGATGGAGCGCTTCCGCCCCAACGCCGTGGTGGGCGGCGCCGAGCCGTGGGCCGAGGACGGCTGGCGCCGGATCCGGATCGGCGACCTCACCTTCAAGGTCGTCAAGCCCTGCGGCCGCTGCGTCATCACCACCACCGACCAGGAGAGCGGCGAGCGGCGCGGCCCCGAACCGCTGCGCACCCTGGCCCGGCACCACCGGCTGCTGAAGAAGGCCGCGTTCGGGCAGAACCTGATCCCGGAGCGGCCGGCCGGCACCACCGGCGACGTGCTCGGCACGCTGCGCGTCGGCGACCGGGTCGAGGTCCTGGAGGACGGGGCGCAGTGGCCCGCCGACGCGCGGGGGTGAACCGGCGGCGCTCCGGTTCACCGGCTCCCCCCGCCGCCGCCCCCGCGGCGCGTCCCCGTCTCGGAACCACAGGTGTGCGCGCTCGTTGAACATGTGGTCGGAACCTGTGGCGAAGGCGCGAGCCCCCGGTGCCCGCGCGACCGCGGCCGACCGGACCACCCATGGAGGCGCGCTACGGTGGGCGGGCGGCCCGCGCGTACGGCCCGTTGAACGCCGGCTCGACGAAGGTGGGGACGACAGACCGTCATGGCAGAGCACAGGGTCCGGGTCACCCAGGACAGCGCATCCCGCTGGCGCCGCCGCGCAGGCGAGTACGACACCCTCGCGGAGGCCCTCGCGGCCGCCGAACCGGGCGACACCGTGACCGTCCGGCCGGGGACGTTCCGGGAGAACGTACTGCTGGACAAGCCCGTGACGATCGTCCCGGCCCAGGGCCCGGGCACCGTCCGGATCGACCCGCCGTCCGGAGTGGCGCTGACCGTCACCGCCGACGCCATCGTCCGCGACCTCGTCGTCGAAGGCGGCGACAGCTCCACCCCGGCCGTCCTGATCACCGGGCCGCAGACCGCACCCTCGCTCAGCGGCTGCCGGATCGAGACCCGCTCCGCCACCGGCATCGAGATCACCGACGGTGCCCGGCCCACCCTGCGCGGCTGCGTCGTCGCCAACCCGGCCGGACTCGGGCTGCGCCTGCACGGCCCCGGCACCGCCGCCGCCCTGGAGGACTGCGAGGTCGCCGCCGCCGGGCAGGCCGGACTCGCCGTCCTCGGCGGCGCCACCGCCGCCCTCGACCGCTGCCGGGTCCACCACGCCGTCGGCGCCGGCGTCCTGCTCTCCGACCCGGGCAGCGCCGCCGAACTGACCGGCTGCGAGATCTACGAGATCCGCGGCAGCGGCGTCCAGGCCGAATCACAGGCCCGCGGGCGGCTCGTCGACTGCGAGATCCACCGGGTCACCGGCAACGGCCTGACCCTGGACGGCGAGGCCGAACTCGTCCTCACCGGCTGCCGGGTGCACGACCTGCCGGAGAACGGCGCCGACCTGCGCGGCCGCTCCCGGCTCAGCCTCAACCACAGCACCGTCCGGGACTTCGGGCGCGGGGCGCTCTCGGTCTGGGACCAGGGCACCGAGGCCGTCGCCGAGTCCTGCCAGATCCACGGCTCCACCGGCGAGTACCCGGCACTGTGGGTCAGCGACGGCGCCCGGCTCACCCTCACCGACTGCTCGCTGTACGACCTGCCGGACGCGCTGTTCGTCCTCGACCGGGACTCCGCCGCCACCGCCGCGGACTGCTCCTTCAGCCGGATCCGCAGCTCGGCGGTCTCGGTCAGCGGCGGCGCGGCGGTGACCCTCACCGGCTGCCGGGTCCAGGAGGCCGGCACCGGCCTGTGGTTCCGCGACCACGGCAGCGGCGGCCTGCTCACCGGCTGCGAGATCTCCGACGTGGCCACCGGGGTGATCGTCACCAAGGGCGCCGACCCGGTGCTGCGCGACTGCACCGTCCGGGCCAGCACCGACGCCGGCGTGTACGTCTCGGCGCAGGGGCGGGGCACCTTCGAGGACTGCCGGGTCTCGCACGGCAAGGGCTTCGGCTTCCACATCATCGACGGCTGCCGCACCCAGCTGACCCGCTGCCGGGCCGAGCAGAACGAGCGGGCCGGCTTCGAGTTCTCCGAGCCCGGGCCGGTCGCCGAGGGCTGCACCTCGGACGACGTCGCACCGGCCGCCGGCGCGGCCGAGGTGCCAGGCCCGCGGGCCGCCCAACTGGCCTCCGCCAGTGCCCCGTTGGCCGGGATGGCCGGGAGGGCCGGTGCGGCCGGCACCGCCGCCGCCACGTCCGCCGCGTCGGCCGCCACCTCGGCGATCGCCCCGATCCCGGACTGCCGGCCCGCCGACGAGGCGCTCGCCGAACTGGACGCGCTGGTCGGGCTGGCCACCGTCAAGCAGGAGGTGCGCACGCTCATCGACCTGATCTCGGTCGGCAAGCGCCGCCGCCAGGCCGGGCTCAAGGCGCCCTCGCTGCGCCGGCACCTGGTCTTCACCGGCGCCCCCGGCACCGGCAAGACCACCGTCGCCCGGCTCTACGGCGAGATCCTCGCCTCACTCGGGGTGCTCCAGCGCGGACACCTGGTCGAGGTGGCCCGGGTCGACCTGGTCGGTGAGCACATCGGCTCCACCGCGATCCGCACCGCCGCCGCCTTCGACCGCGCGCGCGGCGGGGTGCTCTTCATCGACGAGGCGTACGCGCTCGCCCCCGAGGACGGCGCGCGCGACTTCGGGCGGGAGGCCATCGACACCCTGGTCAAGCTGATGGAGGACCACCGGGACGAAGTGGTCGTCATCGTGGCCGGCTACACCCTGGAGATGGAACGCTTCCTCTCCGCCAACCCCGGTGTCTCGTCCCGCTTCTCACGCACCGTCACCTTTCCCGACTACACGGCGGACGAGCTGCTGGAGATCGCCCGGGCCCAGTGCGCCGAGCACGAGTACGCGCTCGCCGAGGCGACCGAGGGCGTACTGCTGGACCACTTCGCCCGACTGGAGCGCGGCCCCAACTTCGGCAACGGGCGCACTGCGCGGCAGGTCTTCGAGACCATGGTCGAGCGGCACGCGATGCGGGTCGCCCACCTCGCGGACCCCTCGACGGAGGAGCTCCAACTCCTCGTCCCGGCCGACCTACCGGGCGCACCGCTGCCCTGACGCCGGGGGCTCGGCGCTGTGGCGTCGGGCGGGGAGGGCGGCGAACAGATAACAGAGTCTGAAATCTGTTATCTGAAAGCTGTTATCTGTTATCTGTTCGCTGTCATTTGTTCGCGGTCATTTGTTCACCGCCGCCGCCAACACGAGCGGGTGGGCAGGCAGGCGAGCGGGCGGGGCCGGAGACCTCGGCGTCAGCCCGTCCAGGCGCCGCCGGCGAGGAAGGACTCCAGCACGGCCCGGTACGGCGCGATGTCGATCCGCTCGCCGGCCAGCCAGTCGTCCGAGTAGTACTTGTCCAGGTATCGGTCGCCCGGGTCACAGATCAGACCGACCACGCTGCCCCGCCGCCCCGTCGCCCTCATCTCGGCGACGATCTTCAGCGCGCTCCACAGCCCCGTCCCGGTGGACGCCCCCGCCTTCTTCCCGAGCACCTGCTCCAGCACCCGCACGGCGGCGATGGAGGCGGCGTCCGGCACCTTCATCATCCGGTCGATCGCCCCCGGGACGAAGCTCGGCTCCATCCGGGGCCGTCCGATGCCCTCGATCCGCGAGCCCCGCTCGCAGACGGCGTCCGGGTCGTGGTGCACCCAGCCGTCGAAGAAACAGGAGTTCTCCGGATCGGCGACGCAGATCCGGGTGTCGTACTGCATGTAGTGCACGTACCGGGCGATGGTCGCCGAGGTGCCGCCCGTCCCGGCGGTGGCGACGATCCAGGCCGGCTCGGGGTGCGGCTCCAGGCGCAGCTGGGCGAAGACCGACTCGGCGATGTTGTTGTTGCCGCGCCAGTCGGTGGCCCGCTCGGCGTAGGTGAACTGGTCCATGTAGTGCCCGCCGGTGCTCTCGGCGAGCCGGGCGGAGGCCTCGTACACCTCGTCCGAGCGGTCGACCAGGTGGCACTCGCCGCCGTGGAACTCGATCAGGTCGATCTTGGCCTGGCTGGTGCTCTTGGCCATGACCGCGATGAACGGCACCCCGACGAGCTGCGCGAAGTACGCCTCCGAGACGGCGGTGGAGCCGCTGGAGGCCTCGATCACCGGCTTGCCGGGGCGGATCCAGCCGTTGCAGAGCCCGTGGAGGAAGAGCGAGCGGGCGAGGCGGTGCTTGAGCGAGCCGGTCGGGTGGGTGGACTCGTCCTTGAGGTAGAGGTCGATCCCCCACTCGCCCGGCAGCGGGAAGCGCAACAGGTGGGTGTCGGCGGAGCGGTTGGCGTCGGCCTGGACCTTGCGCACCGCCTCCTTGAGCCAGGCGCGGTACTGCGGGTCGGTCCGGTCGACATCGACGGTCGGCTCGATGCCGGTGGTCGGCGCGGCGTCGACGGTCGGCTCGACGGTCGGCTCGACGCTCGCGGTCGGCTCGATGCCGCTCGCTCCGCCGGACTGGGTCCCGCCGGATTGGGTGCTCATGGCCACTCTCCCTCGTTACGACCCCCCACTGCTCACTACGAGTGTAGGAGAGTCACGATAAGTGACCGTTTTCGCAGTCCCAGCTTCCGCTTATCGCCCCTGGTCCGACCTGTCGCCCCCCAGCCCGACGCCCGGCCCCGGGTTCAGCCCGCCGTCACCGACTGCGGGTCCGCCAGGTACGGCCCCCAGCCCAGCTCCGCCGCACCCGCGAGCGCACCGTGCGCCAGCTCCGCGCCGACGATCGGCACCCGCCCGCTGCGCCCCCACAGGCTGCGCTCGGCGACCACCGCGCGCAGCCGCTCGGGCGCGGCCTCCAGCAGGTCGAGGTGGAGCCCGCTGAGGACCACCCGGTCCGGGTTGAGGATGTTGGCGACGCCCGCGAGTCCGAGCCCGAGCCGGTCGATGACGTGTTCCACGGCGGCCCGCGCGCGATCGTCGGTGGCGGCCGCCCGGCACAGTTCGCGCGCCTGGTCGAGCAGCGGGCGCCCCGGTTCGGGGGTGAGCCCGGCGGCGGCGAACAGTGCGTCGGGGTCGGTCTCGGAGTTCAGGCAGCCCCGGTTGCCGCACGGGCAGAGCCGGCCCTGCGGGTCGACGGTGAGGTGGCCGACCTCCAGGGCCAGCCCGGCGCTGCCGGTGTGCAGGTGGCCGTCGATCACCAGCGCACCGCCGACGCCGCGGTGGCCGGAGGTGACGAGGAGCAGGTGACGGGCACCGCGCCCGGCACCGTGCCGGTACTCGGCGAGCGCGGCGAGGTTGGCGTCGTTGGCGAGGGCGGTGGGCAGTGGCCGACGGGCGCCGGGGCCGTGGTCGGCGCGGCCCACCTCGACGTCGTACAGGTCGGCGACCGGGGTGCCGCTGGGCCAGGCGAAGTGCAGTGCGGCGAGCGCGGCGCCGTCGGGTTCGGTGACCGGGTTGGGCAGGGCGAGCGCGGCGCCGAGGCAGCGCCGGCTGGTCGCGCGGGCGAGTTCGGCGCCCGCCTCGGCGACGGCGCGCAGCATCCGGACGGGGTCGGTGGCGGCGGGCAGCGGCAGGTGGACGGGCGGGTCGAGCAGGCCGCCGAGGCCGGCCAGGGTGACGCTCAGTCCGTCGGCGTGGATCTGCCCCGCGACCACGACCGGGCCCTGCGGGTCGATCGCGAGCCGGTGCGAGGGGCGTCCGCGTCCGCCGCCGGCCGGGCGCGAGTCGACGGTGATCAGCCCGAGCGCCTCCAGTTCGGCCGTGACGGCCCCGGCGGTGGCCCGGGTGACGTCCAGCGCGCGGGTGAGCGCCGAGCGGGTGGGCGTCTGTCCGGTGTGGATGAGCGAGAGCGCGGGGCCGAGCAGCGTCCGACCGCGATCGGGGGCCGCGCGGCGGTGGGCGTCGCGCTGCGCTTCGAGGTCGGTTCCGGAACCTGGTCGCGGACTTGAAGGTGAGAGCTGCACGCCCCTATTGTGACTTTGTGCCGCTTCGAAACAAAATCCGCCCGCGTCCTCGACCCGACCAGACCTCCCCCCAGTCTCTCAGCACACCCCCCGGCACGGACAGCCCCTGGGGCTCGGCACGGCTCGCACTCACCGCGTTCTTCGCCGTCGACGGCTTCCTCTTCGCCGCCTGGGTGGTCCGCATCCCGGACATCCGCAGCCAGGTCAACGCCTCGCACAGCGCCCTCGGACTGGCCCTGCTCTGCCTGTCGATCGGCGCCGTCCTCACCATGCCGCTCGTCGGGCGGCTGTGCCTGCGGTACGGCTCGCGCCCGGTGACCGTCGGCTCGCTCGCCCTGCTCAGCCTCGCCGTCCCGCTGCCCGCACACGCCCACTCGGTCACCGCGCTCGGCGGCGTGCTGCTGCTCTTCGGCGCCGGGTACGGCGGCGCCAACGTCGCGATGAACAGCGCAGCCGTCGACCTGGTGGCGCAGCTGCGACGGCCCGTCATGCCGAGCTTCCACGCCGGGTACAGCCTCGGCGGTCTGCTCGGCGCGGGCCTCGGCGGGCTCCTCGCCGGTGCGCTGAGCACCGCCTGGGCGCTCGCGCTCGGCGGTCTGCTCGGCCTCGCCGTCACCGCCGCCGCAGGCGCCGCCCTGCTGCGCAGCCCCGCCGCCCTGCTGCGCAGCCCCGCCGCGCCGCTGGTCGCGCCCGGCCGCACGGGCGACGGCGACGCCATCGGCGACGACGCGAACGGCCACGACACCCGCACCACGGCCGGCCGCGCCGCCCCGCACCTGCGGCTGCTCGTCCTGCTTCTCGGCCTCACCGCGCTGTGCACCGCGTACGGCGAAGGCGCGATCGCCGACTGGACCACCCTCCACCTCACCGACGACGTCCACGCCAGCCCCGGGACGGCCGCCGCCGGGTACGCCGCGTACGCCTTCGCCATGACCAGCGGACGGGTCGGCGGCACCTGGCTGTCCATCCGGCTCGGCCAGACCCGGCTGATGCTGCTCGGCGGCCTGACCGCGGCGGTCGGCATGCTGGTCGCCGCCCTCGCCCCGGTGGTGCCGCTGGCCGTCTGCGGGTTCGTCCTGGTCGGCCTCGGCCTCGCCAACCTCTTCCCCCTCGCGATCGCCCGGGCCGGTGCGGCGGGCGGCCCGCAGGGCGTCGCATTCGCCTCGACGCTCGGGTACGGCGGCATGCTGATCGGCCCGGTGGTGATCGGCTTCCTCGCCGACGCGGCGGGGCTGCCGATGGCCCTGACCACCGTCGCGGTGGCGGCCACGGCGGCGGCGCTCCTGCCACTGGCCGTCCGTCGGCGTTGGCCGTCCGTCGGCACTGACCGTCTGTCGGCACTGACGGGAGCACCCGGGTCGTCGGCACGGCCGGTGTCCGACCGTCCCCACCGCCGACGGCCCCGGGCGACGCCCGACGCGGCCGCGCGCGGACGTGGTGGCAGGATGCGGGCCATGACGAGCAGCGGACGGATCCAGGTACTGCGGGCGGCCGAGCGCCCGGCCACGGCGTGGCTCAACGGGGGCGGGGTGACCAGGGAGGTCGCCGGCTTTCCCGTCGGGGCCGGGCTGGACGCCTTCGACTGGCGGGTCAGCCTCGCGGACGTCGCGTCGGCCGGGCCGTTCTCGCCGTTCCCCGGCGTCGACCGGGTGATCACCCTGGTCGAGGGCCCCGGCATGACGCTCACCGTCGACGGCGCCGAGCAGCTGGTCGACGCGCCCTTCCGCCCCTTCGCCTTCTCCGGTGACGCCGTGACGGACTGCCGGCTGTCGGCCGGCCCGGTGGTCGACTTCAACGTGATGACCCGTCGCGGCCGGGTCGCTGCCACCGTGGACGTGCTGACCGCACCGGCCGTCGTGGACGTCCCGCCGGGGGCGACCGTCCTGCTGGTCTGCCTCGCCGGTTCGGCCGCCGTCGACGGTGACACGGTGCTCGACCGCTACGACGCCGCCCTGCTGAAGGGGGCCGGTCCGCGCGAGGTGCTGGTCCGGGCCGGCGGGGTCACCGCCGTGGTCACGCTCCGCCCGTCGCGCTGACGCCGAGGAACCGGGGCGCGCGGGCGCCCGGACACCGGAACGCCGCGGCCCGGGAGGGAGGTCTCCCGGGCCGCAGCGTTCCGGTGGGTGCGGCTCAGCCGCAGAACACCGGTGTGGCGTGCGCCGGATCCAGGGCGTTGGTCACCAGGTGCAGCGCCGTCGGCGAGAACGCGATCACCACGTGCTCGGCGAGCGTGATCGGGCAGTGGTTCTGCAGCACCTCGTTGTCGACGGCCGGGCCGGTCAGGAACTGGGTCCGCCACGGGGTGACGACCTCGTCGTACACGGTCGAGATCACCGTGTAGCTCACGCCCGGCACGGTGTCCGGGCGGGAAGCCATCGTGCGGTTGAAGTCGGAGCCCACCGCCTGGTCGCGGCAGGCCTGGCAGACGGTGAAGATCAGGTCCGCGACGCCGGGGAAGTACGGCACGAGCTTGGTGATCCCGTCGAGCGTCGTGCCGTGGTTGGACGGCGCCAGGCCGACCAGCCGGCCGACCTTCGCGGCCCCGCCGAGGAACTTCAGGTAGTAGTTCGGCAGCATGCCGCCCTGCGAGTGCCCGACGATGTCGACCTTGGCCGCGCCGGTGGCCTTCAGCACCAGGTCGACGAACCGCCCGAGTTGGGCGGCCGACTCGGGCACCGGGCCCAGGCCGCCGATCGGCAGCAGCAGGCCGCTGCCGCTGGAGGTGATGCCCGGGATGGTGCCGTAGTCGAGCGCGAAGACGCAGTACCCGAGGCCCTTCAGCAGCGGGGAGAGCGCGAGCCAGTTCTCGTAACGGTTGGCGAAGGTGCCGTGCACGAGGACCACCGGATCGGGGTGGGCGGCGCTCGGGCGGCAGTTCCAGTCGTTGGCACCGGGCGGCGAGGCCACCGAGTCACCGTCGGGCGGCAGTTCGGCGGCGGCGGAGGTGGCGGCAGCGCTGAGGGAGCGGGCGGCGGCGGGCGCGACGGAGGGGGACGTCGCGGCGCTCGCCGGGGCGGCCGACGCGCCGGCCAGCAGCGCGCCCGCCAGCACGGTCGCGCCGATGGCCCCGCCGAGCCTGCGGCGCACGGGAGTTGCGGAGAAGCGGAGAAGTGGGGTTCTCAACTGTTGCCTCCACGGCGGAAGTTTGTTACCAACAGGTAACCCGAGTGGCTCCATCATGCGGTCGCCCCTCCGGCCCGGCCCTTGGGCGTTCCCCAGACCTGGACGGTGTTCTCTGTGACCGGTCACAACGCACCCGCCGCCTCGCCCGGCCGCTCACCCGACGCCACACCCCCCTCCGAGCCGCACTCCGCACCCGCCGCGGCAGCCGACCGCACACTCGTCCGTGCGCCCGAGCCCACCGCCGTCCCCGACCACACCACCGTGCGCGCGCCCGACCGCGCTCCCGACCGCGTGCCCGACCGCACCGCCGACCGCACGCCCGGCTGGCGCGTCCCGGTGATCGGCGGCCGGCCGGCCGACCAGCGACTCCTGGGCGGTGTACGCGAGTTGGCCGAGAGCGTGGTCGCCGCCCTGCTGGACCGCGTGCCGGTGTACCACCGCCTGCCCCGCGAACAGCTCACCGGCGAACTCACCCGCGACACCGAGCGCCGGATCCGCGCCCTGGCCCACGCCGTCCGCACCGGACTCCCCGCCCCCGACGAGGAGTTCGCCGCCGTCCGGGAGGCCGCCGCCCGCCGCGCCGAGGAGGGCCTGCCGCTGGACGCCGTCCTGCTCGCCCACCACCTCGGGCTGGAGGTCTGCTGGGAGTTCGTCACCCGGCACGCCCGCGACGGCGACGCCGCCGACCTGCTCGTCCTCAACCGGCTGCTGCTCGACCAGCTCCGCCAGGCCACCACCGCCGCCGGCGCCGGCTACCTCGACGAACGCCGCCCGACCGGCGACCGGCGCGGCGCCGCCCGGCAGTCGCTGCTCACCGCACTGCTCGCCGGCACCCCGGCGGACGAGGCCGCCGCCCGGGCCGGGCTCCAACTGCCGCCCCGGTACGCCGTCCTGTGCCTGTCCGTCGCCGACCATCCCGACGAGCACGCCCCCGGCGTCGACCCGGGCATCGCCGGCCGCCGCAAGCTCCGCCGGCTCGTCACCGAACTCGACCACCGGACGCGGCAGTCGGCGATCACCGCGCTCACCCCCTCGGGCGGCCTCGTGCTCGTCCCGCTCGGGCCGCCCCCGGAGGCCCGGCCGGAGCCCCGGCCGGAGCGAGCGTCCGGGCGCCCCGGCACGCCCGCCGAACTCCCGTGGCAGCACCTCGCCGCCACCGTCGCCGCGGCCGCCCGGGCCGGAGGCGTCCCCGTCCTGGCCGCGGCGGCGGCCGCCGCACCCGACGAGGTGCCGGGCGCGGCCGCGCTCGCGTACGAAGTCCTGGACGTGGCCCGCACGTTCGACCGTCCGCCCGGCCTGTACCGGCTCGACGACGTCCTGCTCGAATACCAGCTCACCCGCCCCAGCCAGGCCCGCCCCCGGCTCGCCGCACTGCTCGAACCACTGGCCGACGGCGGCGAGTTGCTCACCACCCTGCGCACCCACCTGGCCGGCGGGCTCAACCGGCGGCACACCGCGGGCGCCCTGCACCTGCACCCGAACACCGTCGACTACCGGCTGCGCCGGATCGCCGCCCTCACCGGCCTCGACCCCGCCCGCCCCGCCGACGTCCTGCGGATCACCGCCGCCATCGCCGCCCGCGCCGCCGAACAGGCCCCCGCAGTCCGATAGCGACGTACCGGCACCCGCCCCACCGGGAACGGCGGCGCGGGTGCATCAGCCCTGCTCCCCCGGCAACCGCAGGTCCCACCCCACCAGGGCCCGCAGTTGCTCCGCCGTCACGCCGTCCGGCACCGGCTGGGGTGCGTCGTGGCGCAGCGGCGGCTGCCAGCCCTCCTCGGCCGTCCAACGGCGGACCACCTTGGCCGGCGCCCCGGCCACCACGCTGTGGTCGGGCACCTCGCCGCGCACCACCGCGCCCGCCGCGACCACCACGTTGCGGCCGATCCGGGCCCCCGGCAGGATCACCGCTCCGGTGCCGATCCAGCTCCCGGCACCGATCTCCACCGGTTCGTTGCGCGGCCACTGCTTGCCGATCGGCAGGTCGGTGGACCGGTACTCGTGCGCCTGGTCGGAGATGTAGACACCGGGCCCGGTCCACACGTCGTCGCCGAGGACGATCGACTGGTGGCCCACGATGTGGCTGTCCCGGCCGATCACACAGCCGCCGCCGATCCGTACGATCGGCTCGGGCCCGAGGTCGAGGCCGGGCAGGAAACCGGCGCTGATGGTGACCCGCTCGCCGATGATCGAGAACGGCCCGATGGTGATCCACTGCTCGTTGAAGACCGCGCCGAGCGGGAACGCCAGTGTCGTACCGTCGCCCAACTCGCCGAACCGGTACGGCCCCGGGCTCTGCCGGGTGACCGCACCGGTCCGCTGCACCCAGCGCCAGCCCCGGTGGACGAGGCGGCTGGCGGCACGGCGGCCACCGGCTCGGACCGCGGAGAGCAGCGAACGGGTTATCGGCATGCCCTCACGTTACCGGCCCGTAGGGTCCGGCCGGCCGCCGGGCGGTCAACATCACACCGGCCCCGCACCCACCCTGGCCTGCGGCCTCCCACGGCCAGGCCCGGCCCTCCACCCGGGCGGGTCCGAAAACCGCAACCGGCCGGCGGGCTCCGGTGCAACACTCCCCCCATGGAGATCACCGAACACATCGACGCCCTGCGCCGCGAGGGCACCCTGCTCGCCGAAGCGGCCGCCCGTACCGACCTCGCCGCCCCCGTGCCGACCTGCCCGGACTGGAGCCTCAACGACCTGCTGAGGCACGTCGGAAACGTCCACCGCTGGGCCGCCGCCTACCCCTCCCAGGGCCTGCCCGCGCCCCTCGACGAGGACGGCAGGCGGGCCGTGATCGGGCCGGCGCCGTCCGACGCGGCACTGCTCGACTGGTTCCGCGAAGGCCACGCCGCCCTGGTGGACACGCTCACCCGGGCCCCGGCCGACGTCGAGTGCTGGAGCTTCCTGCCGTCGCCCAGCCCGCTCGGGTTCTGGGCCCGCCGCCAGGCGCACGAGACCGCCGTCCACCGCGCCGACGCCGACGCGGCGGCCGGCACCGAGGGCCCCCGGGTGGACACCGCTCTCGCCCTCGACGGCATCGACGAACTGCTGGGCGGCTTCGTGGCCAGCAGCCGCTCCCGGCTGCGCAGCGAACGGACCCGCACCATCGGGGTCCGGACCACCGACGGCCCCGGCTCCTGGCAGCTGACCATCACCCAGGAGCCGCCGACCATCGGCACGGGCGGCGCCGCCGAACCGGCCGACCTCACCCTCACCGGCCCCGCCCACGACCTGTACCTGCTGCTGTGGAACCGGCTCCCGGTCGGGTCCGCGCAGGTCGAACTCGCCGGCGACGAGGCGCTGCTCGAACTCTGGCGGACCAGCGCGGTCATCGGCTGAGGCCGCGCTGCACGTAGCGCGCCGCGGGTAGCGCGCCGCGGGTAGCGCGCCGCGGGTAGCGCGCCGCGGGTAGCGCGCCGCGCGCTGGGAGCGGGAGCCGGGGGGGTGGAGCGGCCCGGGGTCAGCGCACCCAGCGCGCGGGCCGCTTCTCCAGGAACGCCCGCATCCCCTCCTGCGCCTCCGCCGACCCGAACAGCCGCGCCGACAGCTCCACCAGCCCCTCCGCGTCCCGCTCGAAGGACCGCACCACCTCGGCGTTGGCCAGCCGCTTGGACTCCGCCAGCCCCTGCGGGGAGCCCTGGCGCAGCGCGTCCAGCAGGCCCTTCAACGCGACCCCGGTGTCCTCGGCGGACTCGGTGGCGCGGGTGATCAGGCCGATCCGGGCGGCCTCGGCGGCGTCGAAGACCTCACCGGTGAGGTAGTAGCGGGAGGCGGCGCGCGGGTCCAGCTTGGGGCGCAGCGGCAGCGAGATCACAGCGGGCGCGAGGCCGAGCCGGACCTCGGTGAACGCGAAGGTCGCGGCCGGCCCGGCGAGGGCGAGGTCCGCCGCGCCGATCAGGCCGAGGCCGCCGGCCCGGGCGTGCCCGTCGATCACGGCGATCACCGGCTTGGTGCAGTCGACGATCGCCCGCTGCAGCTCGACCAGGCCGCGCGGGCCGACCGTCGGGTCCGCGCCGGTCGCCTCGGACAGGTCCGCACCCGCGCAGAACACCTTGCCGGTGTGCCCGAGCACCACGGCCCGGACCTCCGGGTCGGCCGCGGCGACCGCCAGACCGGCGTGCAGCTCGGCCATCAGCCGGGTGGAGAGTGCGTTGCGGTTGTGCGGCGAGTCGAGGGTGATCGTGGTGACGGCGTCGGCGGTGGTGACGCGGACGAGGGGCTCTGCGCTGGTCATCGGCGGGGCCTGCCTTCCGGCTGAGGGTGGGTCGGACTGCCGCGCCGCCCCGGGTGCCCGGGCGACGCCCGGACGACTCTGGCACGCCCACCCACCCCTCGGCCAGAGCCAATCTGGCCCGAGGCGCTGATCGGGATCGAGGCCCTCGCGCTCGTCCGGGAGCAGCCGCGTCACCGAGCCTCGGCGTACCCTCCCCGTCGCCCGGCCCACCGGACGGCGGGGCCCATCGCCAGGCCCGCCGCCGCCAGCACCGCGCCCAGGACGGCCCAGCCGGCCAGACCGAACCCGATCACGGCAGTGCTGACCAAGGCCGGACCGGCCATCATCGACGCCGCCGAACCCGCGTTGTACACGCCCTGGTAGGCGCCGTGGTCGCGCTCCCCCGCGAGGTCGTAGCTGAGCGCCCAGCCGCCGGCCTGGCCGAACACCTCGCCCAGCGACTGCAGCGCGATGCCGCCGAGCACCACCACGGCGGCGACGAGCGCGGGCAGGCCGTGCGCGAGGCCGACGACCAGGCACGAGGCGGCGAGCAGCAGCCCCCCGCGGCCGCAGAGCCGGGCTGCCGTCGCCCGGTCCTCCGTCCCCCGGGTGGCCCGCACCTGAAGGGCGATCACCAGCAGGGTGTTGACGATCAGGGTGCCCGCGACGGTGATCCGGGGCGCCTCGGTGTCATGGACGATCCACAGCGGCACGCCGACCTCCAGAACGGCGAACTGCAGGGCGAGGACCGCGTTCAGCACCGTCACGACCAGGAACGGGCCGTCCCGCAGCGCCGGATTGCGCCGCTTGCCCCGCCGGGCACCGCCGTCCCCCGGTTCCGCGGACGGCGCGACCGGGGCCGGGTGCGCGTGGGCGGGGAGGCGGTGGGCGGGGAGGCGGTGGAACAGCACGGCGACAACCACGAAGGAAGCGGCGTCGGCCAGAATCGCCGTCAGATAGGCCGGCTTGGTGTCCACCTGGAGCGCGATCGCGCCGACGGCCGTCCCCAGGCAGATGCCCACGTTGGTCACCACCCGCAGGTAGGCCCGGCCCGCCACCCGGCGGTCGGGCGGCAGCACCTCGGCGTAGAGCGCGTTCCGCACGGCGGCGGACCCGCGGTCGACGGCCGCGACCCCGCAGGCCAGCACCACGAAGGCCGGATAGCTGTGCACGAGCGTGTACCCGGCGGTGCCGACCGCCTGCACTGCGACCAGCACGACCAGCACCGGCCGGGCTCCCCAACGGTCGGCGGCCCGCCCGGCCGGCACGCTCGCGACGACGCCGCACAGGCCGGCGGCGGTCAGCCCGAGCCCCAGCTGGGCGGCACTCAGACCGAGCACCCGGGTGAAGAACAGCACCGCGACGGACAGGGACAGGCCGCTGCCGATCGTGTTGACCAGAGTGATCCCGGCCAGCCGCCGGACCATCGGGTCGGGGTGCAGCCGCCGTCGCACGGCGCTGACGAGCCCGCCGCCGGCCTGCGGGCCTGCGGTGTCTCCGGGGTTTGCGGTCGTTGCGATCGTTGCGGTGTCTGCGGTGCTTGCGGTGGTTGCCGTGATGGCGGCGCCTCCGGGCATGGCGGGGTCGGGTCCGGACGTCTCCGCCGGCGAGGTGGTGGTCATGTGCTGATCACACCGCCGGACGGCCCGGGTCCGGTACTCCTTTAGGCTCTGGCTAAAACCAAGCGCCCCACGCGCCCCAGCCCCGGCGCCCATGCGCCGCGCCGCAGGAGAGCACCCCCCGTGCACCGCTTCACGCTCGGCCTGGCCGACCTCGCCACCACCTGGTTCGCCGTCTCCCCGATCCAGGAGGCCTCGCTCAGCCTGCGCATGTGGACCCACCCCGGGGTCTACCAGCTCCAGACCCCGGCCTTCGAACGGCTCCGGCCCGCCTTCGAACGGCTGGACTCCACGCTGCTGCTGTCGCTCATCGCCGGGAACCGCTGGATCCCCGACTTCCTGACGCCCCGCCCGACCTCGCCCGCCGCCGACTTCCGCACCGAGCTGGCCACCGTCCGCGCGCTGCCGCCGGAGCAGCTGCGCCCCGAACTGGAGCAGGTCTTCCTGCCACACGGGCGGCCCCTGCCCGCCGCGCTCGCCACCGGACTGGCCGACCCGGCGCGGCTGTTGCAGCGGATCGCCGATGCGCTGGAGGAGTACTGGGAGGTCTGCCTCGCGCCGTCCTGGTGGCCGCAGGCCCGTGCGGTCCTGGACGCCGACCTGGTCTACCGGGCCCGGCTGCTCTCCCAGCACGGCGCGGCGGCGCTCTTCGCCGACCTGGACCACCGGCTGCACTGGGAGGACGGCGTCCTGTCGATCAACCGCCGGTGGACGGACTGGGACGCGGAGACCGCCGTGGACGGCCGCGGCCTCGTCCTCATCCCGACCTTCTTCGCCCGCGGCGCGATCACGATGATCAGCAACGAGCGTGCGCCGCAGATCAGTTACCCGGCGCGCGGCCAGGCGGGCATGGCCGGCCCGGGGACGCCGGTGCCGCCGCGGGCGCTGGAGGCGCTGGTCGGCGCGCCGAAGGCCCGACTGCTGGCCCTGCTCGCCGAACCCGCCTCCACCACCGACCTCGCCTACCGGCTGGGCGTCACCCCCGGCGCGGTCAGCCAGCACCTGTCCGTCCTCGCCGCCACCGGCCTGGTCACCCGGGCCCGGCACGGCCGCTCGGTGCTGTACCTGCGCAGCCCGCTCGGGGACGAACTGACGGGGGCGAACAGGTGACAAGTAACAGATAACAGATTAGTACAAATGTTATTAGCTTTATTTAAGTTGTGAACAGTTAGGCCCCCCCCCCCCCCCCCCGGCCCCACCCCCCCC
>NZ_JBHXTQ010000018.1:93293-105601 GCF_042677305.1 Kitasatospora sp. NPDC127121
CGCTGGGGCACAACCTGCGGGGGCCCAACTGGTAAAATTAAACAAAAAACTTATTAAAAAATTTTTTATTTTTTATCTGAAAGTTGTCACCTGTTCGCCCCCGCAGCCCCCGACCGGCCCGCACCACCCCGACGAATCCCCCAACTACCCAGTGGTACAGACCTGTTGACGCATTGGTCCAGTCCTCCTACAGTGCCCATGCCCCGTCTCCCCACGGCGCGGGCACCCATCGCACACGCACCAAGCACAGCGGCTCTACGTCACCCTGTCCAACCCCCACAGTCACAGGGAGAACCATGTCCGCTCGATCCCGGGCCAGGCGCCCGCGCGTGCGCAGCAGACTGCTGGCACTGCTCTCCGTCCTGCTCCTGCCCCTCGCCGCACTCACCGCGCTGGCCGCCCCGGCGAACGCCGCCGGAAAGCTCACCGCCGCCTTCACCACCGCCAACAACGGCTCCTGGTGGCAGGGCACCTACATCGTCCACAACGACAACGCCACCGCCGTGACCGGCTGGACCCTGGAGTTCGACCTGCCGGCCGGCGTCACCATCGGCAACAGCTACAACGGCACCGCCACCGTCAACGGCCAGCACGTCACCGCGACCAATGCGTTCTACAACGCCACCGTCAACGCCCACAGCACCACCGAGCCGTACAGCTTCTGGTTCGTCGGCAACGGCCCGGTCGCCACCCCCACCAACTGTCGCGTCAACGGCGACAAGTGCGACGGCACCGCCGACGTCCCGCCGTCCGCGCCGGGCACCCCGGCGGTCACCGAGTCCACCGCGCACACGCTCGCCCTGACCTGGCCGGTCGCCACCGGCGGGGACTTCCCGGTCGCCTCCTACGACGTGCTCAACGGCGCCACCGCGGTCGGCTCCAGCACCACCACCAGCGCCCTGCTCACCGGGCTCACCCCGGCCACCACGTACACGCTGACCGTCCGGGCCAAGGACAGCCGCGGCAACACCGGACCACTCAGCGCGCCCGTCACCGCCGCCACCTTCGACCCGTCGACCGACCCGGTCCCGCCCACCGCGCCGACCAACCTCCACACCACGGCGGTCAGTTCGTCGGACGTCACGCTCGCCTGGAACGCCGCGACCGACAACGTCAGGGTCGCCGCGTACGACGTCTACCAGGGCGGCACGCTGGTGGCGACGGTCGGCGGCGGCACCCTGACCGCGACGGTCGGCAGCCTGTCCCCGTCCACCACCTACACGTTCACCGTGAAGGCCCGCGACCCCGCCGACAACGCCTCGCCCGCCTCCGCCCCGCTCACCGCCACCACCTCGGACCTGGTCGGCGCCGGAAAGTACGCCCGGGTCGGCTACTTCGTCCAGTGGGGCATCTACGGCCGCCAGTACTTCGTCAAGAACCTCGACACCTCCGGCAGCGCGGCCAAGCTCGACGTCGTCAACTACGCCTTCGAGAACATCGATCCGGTCAACCTGACCTGCCTGGCGGGCGTCACCAGGGGCACCACCGCCAACCCGCAGGACCCGGACCAGGGCACCGGCGCCGGTGACGCCGACGCCGACTACGCCCGCCCGATGAGCGCCGACCAGTCGGTGGACGGCGTGGCCGACGACGGCTGGGGCAAACTCCGCGGCAACCTCAACCAGGTGAAGAAGCTGAAGGCCAAGTACCCGAACCTGAAGGTGGTCGTCTCACTCGGCGGCTGGACGTACTCCAAGTACTTCTCGGACGTCGCCGCCACCGACGCCTCCCGCCAGAAGTTCGTCAAGTCCTGCCTCGACGTATGGATCAAGGGCAACCTGCCGGTCTACAACGGCGCCGGCGGCGACGGCGTGGCGGCCGGGATCTTCGATGGCATCGACCTCGACTGGGAGTGGCCCGGCTCCGCCGACGGCCACGCCGGCAACCACTGGAGCGCCAACGACAAGGGCAACCTGACCCTGCTGCTGGCCGAATTCCGCAAGCAGCTCGACGCGTTGGGCGGCTCGCACAAGCTGCTCACCGCCTTCACCCCGGCCGACCCGGCGAAGGTCGCCGCGGGCTGGGACCTCACGAAGATCTTCAGCTCGCTGGACATCGCCAACGTCCAGGGCTACGACTTCCACGGCTCCGGCAGCGACAACTCCTGGGAGCCCAACCGCACCGGCCCCCAGGCCAACCTCTACGCCGACCCGAACGACCCGTACAACTTCCACTTCAGCGTGGACGCGGCGGTCCAGACCTACCTCGGCGCCGGGGTCAACCCGCGCAAGCTCACCATCGGCTTCCCGTTCTACGGGCGCGGCTGGCAGGGCGTGGCGGACGGCGGCGCCTCCGGCGTGTGGCAGTCCGCGAACGGCGCAGCCCCGGGCCAGTTCAGCGAGGAGGCCGGCACCCGCGGCTACAACAACCTCATCACCGGCGTCCCCAACCTGACCGTGTACCACGACCCCAAGTCCATTGCGACGTACGGCTACACCGGAGCCGGCGGCCAGTGGTGGACCTTCGACGACGCCTGGTCGATCGCCCAGAAGACGGCCTACCTCAAGTCGAAGAACCTGCTCGGCGGCATGATCTGGGAGATGTCCGGCGACACTCCCTCCGGCACGCTCATCAACGCACTCGACTCCGGGCTCAAATAGCCGGAGGACACGGCCCGTTGGGCCGGTGGGGCAGCAAGGGCCGGCGCTCCGAGAACAACGGAGCGCCGGCCCGCGCCTCAGGTGCCCCAGGTGCCCGACGGGCCTCCAGGGCCTCCAGGGCCGCACCCGCTCCCAGGGCCTCCCGTCACCGGGACGCCATCGCCGCCAGCTTCCTGGCCGCCCGGTACTGCCGGAGCACCTGCGCGAAGGTGGTGTGCCCCTGGGTGGTCCGGGCGAAGGCCCGCCAGGCCGGCGCCACCAGGCAGACCGCCGCGTGGAACAGGTACGGGCGCCGCTCGAAGGCGCCCAGCAGCTGCTTGCCGGCGCGCATCTCCACGCCCAGCCCGGCCTTGATGGCGAACGCGTAGTTCAGCGCCTCGCGCCGCACGTCCGCCGCCTTGCCCGCCTCCGCGACCTTCACCGCCCACTCGCCGGCCAGCCGGCCCGAGCGCAGCGCGTACGAGATGCCCTCACGGGTCCACGGCTCCAGCAGTCCGGCCGCGTCCCCGGCGACCAGCACCCGGCCGCGGGAGAGCGGCGAGTCCTCGGCCCGGCAGCGGGTCAGGTGCCCGGACTCCACGCTCGGGGTGAAGCCGGACAGCCCCAACCGCCGGATGTAGTCGGCGAGATACTGCTTGGTCCGCTCGCCGTCGCCGCGCGCCGAGATGACGCCGACGGTCAGGCTGCTCGACTCGGTCTTCGGGAACACCCAGCCGTAACTGCCGGGCAGCGGGCCCCAGTCGAGGTGGATCCGGCCCGACCAGTCCGCGGCGACCTGCGGCGGGACGGGGATCTCCGCCTCCAGGCCGAGGTCGATCTGGTCGAAGGTGACGCCGACGTGCCGGGCGATCCGGCTCGCACTGCCGTCCGCGCCGACCACCGCGCGCGCCTCGAAGGTGCGCCCGTCGGCGGCCGTCACCAGCGCCGTCCGGTGCTCGCCGCCGCGCTGCTCGACGCCGGTGACGGTCACTCCGGTGACCAGCACCGCCCCGGCCTGCTTGGCCGCCTGCACCAGGCGCAGGTCGAACTCGTCCCGGTTGACCAGGCCGAACAGCATCCGCCGGGACCGACGCGTCCGGGTGAACCGCCCGTCGTAGGCGAAGGTGACGGCGTGCACGCGGTCCTGCAGCGGCAGCCGGAAGTCGGGCGGCAGGCTGTCCCGGGACGGGCCGATGATGCCGCCGCCGCAGGTCTTGTAACGGGGGTGCTCGGCCTTGTCGAGGAGCAGCACCCGCCGGCCCTGGACGGCGGCGGCGTGCGCGGCCGAGGCTCCGGCCGGTCCGGCACCGACCACCACGACGTCCCAGACGCCGTCGAGCGGCTCGGGCGCCGACCGACCGGCCCTCGGCGCGGTCGCGGCTTCGGTCGCGGCTTCGGTCTCGGTCCCAGCCTCGGTCGCGGCTTCGAACACCGTCTCGGTCCCGGCCTCGGGCACCGTCCCGGTCTCGGACACCGACTCGGGCGTCCCCTCGGACGCCTCGCCTGACGGCTGACCTGACGACCGGCCTGACGGCCGTCCGGACACCTCGGCGTCGAGCGGCGAGGCCTCGGTGTCGAGTGGGCTGCGGGAATCGGAGCTTCCGGAGTCAGTCACGTCGAGCAATCCTATGCGTCCGCCGGACCCGCCGCTGGCCGCGCCGCCCCGAACGCCAGACCGAACCCAGATCGAACCCAGGCCGAGCCCGGGGCGATCCATCGGACCGATCCACCAGACGGTGCGCCGGGCGGGATCGCCGGGTAAAACCACCCGATCGGACTGTTCGAGTCCGCCTATGATCGGCGGTACCCAAACCGCCCCCTCCGCCCGCACCACCCCTCGGGCGAAGCCTTCCCCTCGGAGCCCCGATGTCACAGCCGCTGGCCGACGCCGTCCGGTCCCTGATGGACCGTGCCCGCACCGACCTCGCCGAACTGGTCGCCTTCCCCTCGGTCGCCGACCCGCGCCAGTTCCCGGTCGAGGAGTGCGAGAAGGCCGCCCGCTGGGTCGCCGACGCCTTCGCCGCCGAAGGCCTGACCAACGTCCAACTGCTGGACACCCCGGACGGCACCCAGTCCGTCTACGCCGAACTGCCCGGCCCCCAGGGCGCGCCGACCGTGCTGCTCTACTCGCACTACGACGTCCAGCCCCCGCTCGACGAGAACGCCTGGCTCAGCCCCGCCTTCGAACTGACCGAGCGTGACGGCCGCTGGTACGGGCGCGGCGCCGCCGACTGCAAGGGCAACATCCTGATGCACCTGACCGCCCTGCGGGCGTTGCGGCAGGCGTACGGCGACAGCTACCCGGTCGGACTGAAGATCATCGTCGAGGGCTCGGAGGAGCAGGGCACCGGCGGCCTGGAGCGCTACGCCGAGGCCCACCCCGAACTGCTCGCCGCCGACGCCATCATCATCGGCGACACCGGCAACTTCGCCCCCGGCCTGCCCACCGTGACCGCCTCGCTGCGCGGCATGACGGTCGTCGAGGTCGCGGTCACCACCCTGGCCGGCAACCTGCACTCCGGCGCCTTCGGCGGCGCCGCCCCGGACGCGCTGCAGTCGCTGGTCCGGATGCTCGCCTCGCTGCACGACGAGCACGGCGACGTCGCGGTGGCCGGACTGACCGGCGGCCAGACCTGGAGCGGTGTCCAGTACCCGGAGGAGCAGTTCCGCTCCGACGCCAAGGTGCTCGACGGCGTCGCCCTGACCGGCACCGGCACCATCGCCGACCGCCTGTGGGCCCGCCCCGCGATCACCGTCCTCGGCATCGACGCCCCGCCGGTGATCGGCGCCACCTCCTCCGTCCAGGCCGCCGCCAAGGCCCTGGTCAGCCTGCGCGTCCCGCCGGGCAGCGACCCGACCGCCGCCCAGGACGCGCTGGTCGCCCACCTGGAGGCGCAGGTCCCGCTCGGCGCCCGTCTGACCGTCGAACGCCAGGGCACCGGCGCCCCGTTCAACGCCGACACCACCGGCCCGGCGTACGAGGCGATGGGCGAGGCCATGGCCGAGGCCTTCGGCACCGAGATGGTCGCCTCCGGCGAGGGCGGCTCGATCCCGCTCTGCAACACGCTGCGCTCGCTCTACCCGAAGGCCGAGATCGTGCTGATCGGCGTCGAGGAGCCGACCACCCAGATCCACGCGGTCAACGAGAGCGTCGACCCGCAGGAACTGGAGCGGATGGCCCTCTCCGAGGCCCTGTTCCTCCGCCGCTACGCCGAACTGCGCTCGGTCTGAAGCGCGTTGGTCCGGGGACCGCCATCGGCGGTCCCCGGCACCGGCCGCCCGCCCCGGAACCTGCGGGCGGCACCCGTCACCACCGCGTAACCGACCGCACCCACCGCGAGCCCGGCCCCGGCGCCGAAGCAGAACTCCGGGATCAGGTTCCGCCGCAGTGGGGCCAGCCGGTGCAGCACTCCGGCCGCCGTCGCCGCGCCCAAGGCCGTGACGGCGGCCCGGCGCGCCCGGGGAGCGAGTGCCACGGCCGGGCGGACCGGCTCCACGCCCCGCACCGCCCGCACCGCCCAGCCCGCCATCGCGGCCAGGGCCAGCGCCGAACTGCCGTACTGCAGCGCCGAGTAGAGCGGAACCCCGACCACCTCCCGGTCCAGCACCGGCAGCAGCCGGACACCCAGCCGGCCCTCGTGGGTGAACGCGTCCCAGCCGACGTGGGTGGCCGCACCGATCGCCGCCGACGCCGCGAACCACGCCGCCCCCGTACCCGCCCCACCTCCGGCGGGCCGCCGGACCGTCAGTGCCTCGGCCGCGCCCGCCCACCGGTCGGGCAGCAGCGCCACCAGCGGCGCGCGCAGCAGACCGTGCCAACCTGCCACCAGCGCGCCCGCGATCGCCACGTCCAGCGTCGGCACGGCCCACCAGCGGTGCGTCAGACCGCCGTGGCCGTACACCCCGGGCAGCAGCGACTCGGCGAAGAACGGGACGTCGGGCGCCATCGATCCGGCGACCAGCGCCGAGGCGACCAGCGGCCCGCGCTCCCCGGCGGCGCACAGCAGGGGCAGGACGGCGGCGGGGTGGCTCAGTGTGAACGGCATGCCCCCATCCTCCCGCCCCTGCCGGGCCATCAGCCAACGCCCGGGGGCTGCGGCCAACGCCTGCGGGGCGGCCAACGCCCGGGGACAGCGGCCAACACCTGTGGGCGGCGGCCAATACCTCTGGACCGCCCGGCACCCGGGCTCGTCAGGCGCCCGGGCTCGTCAGGCGCCCGGGCTCGTCAGGCCCCCCAGGCGGCTACGCCGCGTCCGCCGTGCTGGCCAGGCCGAGCGCGACCCGGCGGCCCGCCTCCAGGTAGCGCAACTCGCCGCTGCGGCGGGCGTCCAGGGCGGCGGCTAGGCGGCGGTAGCGGCTCGGGGGCAGCAGGTCGGCGGCCTCGTCCAGGGTGACGAAGCGCCAGTCGCGCAGCTCCTCCGCCTGGAGCAGCAGGTTCTGGCGGGCGGCGGCGTCCAGTTGGCCGCCGTCGTACATCAGGCGCAGGCCGCCGCGGCGCGGGCCGGTGCGCGGCTCCCAGTCGACGGCGAGCAGGCGCAGCCCGGTCGGGTCGAGCCGCAGGCCCAGTTCCTCGGCGGTCTCGCGCAGGGCCGCGTCGGTGGGGGCCTCACCACGTTCGACCACGCCTCCGGGAAAGTCCCAGTCGGGTTTGTAGACCGGGTCGACCAGCAGGACGCGGTCCTGTTCGTCGAAGAACAGGACCGCGGAGGCCACGGTGTCCCCGGTCGGGTCGGGGGTCTGGACGATCGGGCAGCGGGCGGCGCCGACGCGGACCAGTTCGGCGATCCGGTGGGCGGTCTCGCGGGGGGTGAGCTCGCTGGTGTCGAGCATCCGGGCGTCCTCGACCAGCCAGCGCCGGGCGGCTCGGTAGCGGGCCACGTGCTCGAAGCACCACATGCGGACCCGCTCGCTGGCCTCCGGATCTCCCGGGCACTCGTCGCGGTGGGCGATGCGGTGACGCAGGATCGTTTCTTCTGGGTCCAGGACGAAGTGGTGCACCGCTATGCCGTGGGAGGCGAGGTCGCCGAAGATCTCGTCCCGGTAGTCCTCCCTGAGCAGGGTCATCGGGACCACCAGCGGGCCCGCGACCTCGCTGAGCAGCGCGGCCGCCGTCTCGGGGACGAGCCGGCGCCAGGCCGCCAGGTCCTGGAAGTCGGACACCGTCGCCAGCCGGTCGGCGGGGAGCATCCGGCGCAGGCCGAAGCCCACCAGCTCGGGATCGAAGAGCACGCTCCCGGGCAGCAGTTCCACCAGCTCGCGGCAGGCACTCGTCTTGCCCGCCCCGAATGTGCCATTGACCCAGACGATCACAACGTCCCCTGCCCTCGACTTGCCCCGATGCCGTTCGCACCGGGCAGCGCCCCCGTCGGCCGAACCAGCGCCACCCGTGGTGGTACCCGCGCCACGCCGCTCCCCATACCTCCCCGTCGCGCCCGCCGTTGCGCCCCACCCCACCCCTTGACAGGGGCATGTGCCCAGGCCAGCCGCCTTCCGGGAGAAATATGTAGACCGGTCTACATCAAAGTTGCACCCTGCTCACACCCTGCGCGCACAGGAAGTCGGCCTGCCCGACTTCCTGTGCGCCATCATCACCCCAGATCACCTCGCATCACCCCCTCCACCCGACTATGTAGACCGACCGACAGATTTCTCCCGGCAATCTCTAGACCGGTCTGCATAATTCAGTAGACCGGTCGACATATTCTTCCCCGCGCCCCTCGCGCGCCCCCCAGCGCCCGCTTGCGCCGCGCGCACCCCAGCACGTACAGAGGAACGATGAAGCTGCTCCCAGTCGGCCGCGTCATCGTCATCGGCTCGGTCAACGCCGACCGCATCCTCCGCTGCCCCGTCCTCCCCGCCCCCGGCGAGACCGTCCTCGCCACCGCCGCCACCCAGGGGTTCGGCGGCAAGGGCGCGAACCAGGCGGTGGCGGCGGCGCGCATGGGCGCCGCCGCCCACCTGGTCGCGAAGGTCGGGCGCGACGCCGACGGCGAAGCCGCGCTCACCGACCTGCGCGGCGCGGAGGTCGAGACGGGCTCCGTGCTCACCCACCCCGACGCGCCGACCGGGCAGGCGATCATCATGGTCGACCCCGCCGGCGAGAACAGCATCGTCGTCGTCCCCGGCGCCAACGCCCACCTGACCGCCGCCGAGGTCACCGCCGCACTCGCCCGCCTGCACCTGCTCCCCGTCGACGTGCTCCTCACCAGCGGCGAGGTTCCCGAGGAGTGCATCCGCGCGACCGCCGCCGCCCTCCCGGCCGACGGCACCCACTGGGTGCACAACGCCGCCCCGGCCGGCTCGCTCCCCGACACCGGTCCGACCGGACGCCGCCCCCTGGTCGTCGCCAACGCCGTCGAGGCCCGCCAGCTGACCGGCGCCCCCACCGTCGAGGAGGCGGCCCGGGCCCTCGCCCGCCGCGCCGACGGCGTCGTACTCACCCTCGGCAGCGAGGGCGCGCTGGTCGCCACCGAGGGACGGTCGGCCCGACTCCCCGCCCCCGCCGTCCAGGTCGTCGACACCACCGGTGCCGGCGACGTCTTCTGCGGCGCCCTCGCCGCCGGACTCGCCCGCGGCGCCTCCCTCCCCGCCGCGGCCGCCACCGCCGTGGCCGCCGGCGCGTTCGCCGTCACCGCCCTGGGCGCCCGTGGCGCCCTCCCCCGCCCGACCGACCTCTGACCAGCCACTGCCCGACGGCGCCGGGCGGGCCAGGCGGACCAGGCCGGCCGGGCCGGGCCGGGCGGACCAAGCAGGCCGGGCGGACCCAGCCTGCCCCGAACAGGGGCACCCGGGCCACAACTCCCGAACGCCCCCGCCCACTTGTCTAGCACTCGGCCTACGGCCGGCCCATGTACGACGGGTAGTAGCCGCTGCTGATCCCCGAGATCCGGATCAGCGTCCCCGGCCGCGCCGCCTCGACGTACTGGTTGTTGCCGAGGTAGATCGCCACGTGCTGGATGCCCCGCTTGGTGCCGTTGGGAGACCAGAACAGCAGGTCGCCCCGGCGCAGCTGGCCGGCACTGATGGGCGTGGTCGCCGCGTACTGGTCGTTGGCCACCCGCGGCAGGTTCACCCCGCCGCGCCGGAAGGCCTGCTGCACGAGGCCCGAGCAGTCGTACCCGTCCGGCCCGTTGCCCGCGGTCCGGAACGGCTTGCCCAGCTGGCTCAGCGCGAACTGCACGGCGGACTCGATGCCCTGGTCACCCGCCACCGCACCAGCGGCCGAGCCCGACGAGGACGACCCGGACGATCCGGACGGCGACGGGGACCCGCCGCCCGTCCGCGCCACGTACACGTCGTAGTGCGTGGTCCAGCGCCACTCCCCCTTGCTGTTCTTGAACCAGTACCGCGACCCGTCCCACCCCTGCTTGATCCCGCCGCTCGACTTCGCACCCGTCGACGGGGACTTCGCCGCGGAGGAGGATCCGCCCCCTGTCCGCGCCACGTACACGTCGTAGTGCGTGGTCCAGCGCCACTGCCCCTTGCTGTTCTTGAACCAGTACCGCGAGCCGTCCCACCCGGCGTGCGCCGGTGCCGACTCGGCGGCCGCGGGGCTGACGCCGGGGCCGACGCCGATCACACCCGCACCGGCCACGATCACGGCCACCATGCCTATCCCCCGGCGCACCCGCGCGGCCCGCGAGGGGCGGACGGGGCGGACGTCAGCCGCCCGCTGGTCGGCGGTGGCGGCAGCGTGCTGCCCGGTCGGTTCGTCGGCGGCACCCGGCGCGCCGGTGTTGACGGTGGTCATCCTGCTGTCTTCCCTCACTGCTGCGAACTGCCGCCACGGGGGCGGCTGCGGAATCGGCTACGGACACGCACGTCCCGGTGAGACGGCACGTACGGCTCGGCAGACCCCGCCCGGCGCGCCACGGCCTCCGGTCGTGCGACTGGGAGCCGCGGCACGCCGGGCGGGGATTCAGTTCTGCCTGCGTGTCACGGTAGGCACGCGTCCGCTCACGGCGCGCAGTGGAGTGAGCCAATGGAAGGGCTCACGGCCGGTGAGCACCGACGGGGCATCAGGGTGAAGGCCAGTCATCGGGCCGCGGCCCGACGCCCCCTCACCCCTGCTGGTCGGCCTCCGCCAGCAGCTGCTTCTTCAGCACCTTTCCCAGCGCGTTCCTGGGCAGTTCGGGCACCAGCACGACCCGGCGCGGCCGCTTGTGCGCGGACAGCCGCTCCGCCACGAAGGCCGTCAGCTGTTCCCCCGTCACGGCGCCGTCCGGGATGACGTACGCGACGATGGCCTGCCCGAGGTCCTCGTCCGGCGCACCGACCACCGCCGCGTCGGCGACCGCCGGGTGGTCGCGCAGCGCGGCCTCCACCTCGCCGGCGCCGATCCGGTAGCCGCCGCTCTTGATCAGGTCGACGGAGGCGCGACCGACGATCCGGTGGAAGCCGTCCTCACCGATCACGGCGACGTCCCCGGTGCGGAACCAGCCGTCCGCCGTCCAGGCCTCGGCATCCGCGTCGGGCCGGTTGAGGTACCCGCTGAACAGGGTCGGCCCGGCGACCTGCAACTCTCCGACGCTCTCCCCGTCGGAGGGCACCGGCGCGCCGTCCTCGCCGACCAGCCGGGTGCGCACCCCGTCCAGCGGCAGGCCGACGCTGCCGGGCCGGCGCTCGCCGTCCGCCCGGGTGCTGACGGTGATCAGCGACTCGGTCATCCCGTAGCGCTCGATCGGGGCGTGCCCGGTGAGCGCAGCCAGCTTCTCGAACACCGGTACCGGCAGCGGCGCGCTGCCGGAGACCAGCAGCCGGGCCGAGGCCAGCCGACCCGCCGCCCCGGGGTCGGCCGCCACCCGGGACCAGACGGTCGGCACCCCGAAGTACAGGCTGCCGCCCGCGGCCGCGTACCCCGCCGGGGTGGGCCGCCCGGTGTGCACGAGCCGGCTGCCGGTCCGCAGGGCGCCGAGGACGCCGAGGATCAGTCCGTGGACGTGGAACAGCGGCAGGCCGTGGACGAGGGTGTCCTCGGCGGTCCACTGCCAGGCCGCGGCGAGCGCGTCCAGGTCGGCGGCGACCGCCTGGCGCCGGATCACGGCTCCCTTGGGCGCCCCGGTGGTGCCGGAGGTGTAGAGGACGAAGCCGGTGGCGTCCGGCGCGGGCTCGGCGAACGTGGTGGCGGCGCGTTCCGTCGGGTCGACCGGCAGCCCCTCCACCTCACCCGGTACGACGTCACCCACGGCGTGCGCGAGCAGCACCGCACCCGAGTCACGCAGGATGTGCTCGCGCTCCTTGGGCCCGGAGTCGGGCGGCAGCGGCACCACGGGCACGCCCGCCAGCAGGCCGCCGACCACGGCGACGACCGTCTCGACGGCGGGCCGGGCGAGCACGGCGAGCGCGGGCGCACCGGCCACCCGGTCGGCGACGGCGGTCGCCGCGCCCAGCAGCTCCTCGCGGGACAGCGCCCGTCCATCGATCCGCAGCGCGTCCGCCGTGTCCCCGTAGTCGCCCTGAAGTGCGGTCAGCAGTGCCATGCTTCCGTCCTCGCCCTCGTCTCACGCTGTCGCGCCGACTCTACGGGCCGCACCCGGAGCGTCCGTCCGCGGCGGTCACTGGCCGCCGCGCGCCTGGCCTGTACCGGCCCGGGCCTGCCTGTGCCGGAAACGCCGGAGGGCGTGGGGGCGGGGGGCCCGCGGCCCCCCCCCCCCACCTGGGGGGGGGGGGGTAGCGCCGGGGGGGGTTGTACTCCGGGGGGGGGGGCGGGAGCGAGGGGCACCAGGGGGC
>NZ_JBHXTQ010000019.1:0-33427 GCF_042677305.1 Kitasatospora sp. NPDC127121
CACCTCGCGGGGTCGTAGCGCGGGGCGGGCGCCCGCCGCGCGCTACGGGCGCCCGCTCACCGGGACTGGCGGCGCCTGGAGAGAATGGCCAGAGTGGAACGGGCATCACGGCGGCGGTCCGGGGTCCGGGCCAGGACCGAGGCGAGGGCCACGATCGCGAGGAGGACCCCGTACAGCAGGCCGGCTCCTGCGGCCAGCACGGCAGCCGCAGTTGCATCCTGGGTCAGCATGGAAAGCACAGTCATGGGGAGATCCTTCTGTCGGAGGCCTGCGGCCCGCGGTCGATGAGCCGAGCATCTGACGGCGTCCCGGTGCGCATCCACGTCCTGGCGGGATATCCGCTGGTCAGGGGCCTTTATTCACCGACGCGGGAGCAGAAATGGTCAGAAGTACGGCGCCCGGGACGGCACGCAGGAACCTCGGGGTGATGCTGCAGGAGTTGATCAAGGCTCGCGGCATCAGTCGCCGAGGTGCTGCACGACTCGTCTCGAACGGCGCGCTACGGGAATCGACCCTCCGACTCTGGTGCTCCGGCGAGTCCGCTCCTCACGCAACGGACCTGTTCTGGAACCTGGTCGAACAATTGGAGGGCCAGGACAGCCAACGCCTCCATCCCCGCGAGGAATGGGAAGCCGCTCTCCATGCCGCGCAAGGAGAGACGACCAGGGGCCGGCGCGAATGGAGAGCCGACTCGGAGAAGCGCGGCAGGAAGCGCGAGCACGCCGCGATGAATGCCTTCGTCCGTGATCGGGATCCGCAGGCGGCCTCGTACCTGTGGTGGCACGCACAGCTTCCCGTAGGAAAGACGGCTCTGCTCACCGACTACGCGAGGCAGCTACCGCAGGACGCCGACCTCCTGCTCTGTGTCCTGTCCGAGAAGCACGGGACGAACTCCCGTACCGAATTCATCGATGACCTGCGCCGACAACTCCAGGTGCCCGAGCCCCGGAGGAAGCCGTCCGCCGAGGCGGAGTTCCTGCGCCTGCTCACCAAGGCCGCGGGGCGAAGCCGAAGGCAGAAGCGGCAACTCCTGCTTGTGGTGGACGGATTGGACGAGGACCGCGCCTGGCCGACGACTGGAGCGCCTGGTGGGACCGGGGTGGCGAGCATTGCCGCACTTCTCCCGGCCGCTCCTGCGGCGAACGTCCGCGTCATCGTCTCCAGCCGGCGCAGCGGGCCGCTGCCCGCCGACGTCCCCGAGGGGCATCCGCTGCGCGAGCGCGAGTGCCTTCGCCCACTCACCGCGGGCGACCGGAGCCACGATGTCGAACAGGCTGGCTTCGCGGACCTGGAGCGGCTGCGCACAACCGACCTGGGCCGGGCCGTCACCGATCTGCTCGCCGTCACGGACAGCGGGGGCGGGCTGCGAGCGGCCGACCTCGCGGAACTGACCGGGGCCTCCGTCGAGGACGTGAACGGCCTGCTGCACAGCAGGGAGCAGCGCTGCATCGTCTCGAACGAGGAATCGGCCGAGATCCACCTGCTGAGCCACCCCGGTATGCCGCACGCCATCCGGCGGGAGTGGGACCAGGCCACCGTCGAGCGCTGCACCCGTCGGCTGCACGCCTGGGCGGCGCACTGGCGCGAGGCCGGCTGGCCCGAGGGCTCTCCGACGTATCTGCTGACCGAGTATCCGCAGCTGCTGGACACTGCGGGTGAGCGCGGACGGGTCCTGCTCGACCCACTGCGACAGCTTCGGATCGCGGACGCGCTGGGACCTCAGGTCATGCTCGACCAGCTACGTCTTCTCAAATCCGAGTTCAAGGCAGTCGAGGTGTCGGATCCTGAACAGCAGGAAGCCGAGACCGCCGTCCGGCTGGCTGCGGCACTGGACCTCGTGCAGCGCCGGGTCGGACCGGTCCCACCTCGGGCACCCGTGCTCCTCGTGCAGTTGGGGAGCGTCGCCCGCGCCTGCACCGTGGCCCGCTCGGAGCCGGAACTCGTTCTGCGGGCCGCCCGGTTGGCCGAGGTTGCCGTCGAAGCGGCACGCGCCTCGCACCCCGATGCCACCGCAATCGCGCGAGAGGCGGCCGACTGCTTGGTCCGCGCGGGCCGGTTCACTCCGCGCGCCGGTGGCTTCTTCGAGGACGCCTGTGCGGAAGTGGCCGAGGCAGCGGGCGCGTTGGACACACTCGGCAGGAGGGATGGGGCAAAGGCGCTGTTCCGGGCCGTGGTGCTCAGCGACGCGGCCGCCCTGGACGCACTCGTCGAAGGAGCGGTCCTCCTCTCCGCTGACGGCCCCGAGCGCTTCGTGGAAGCCCTGGAGGAGCACGCGGAGGAGCTGAGCGAGGTCGATCCTCGGGCCCAGGCCATGGCCGTGGACATCTGGGCGACCATCGCCCGCGCCTCCAGCTCCCGCAACATCGCGAACCTGGACCGTATCGAATGCCTCTGCAAGGCCATCGACCTGTCCGACGGACTGATCGTGGTGGATACTCTCGCGCTCGCGGCCCAGGCCTTGGCGACCATGGGCCGCCGGTCGAAGGCCTGGGACGTGCTCAAGATCGCGCGGGACCGTCTGCACACCGCCCTGGTCAGGCTGGACTCCCCAGCCGACCGAGCCCACCGGGCACGCGAGTTCTCCGGCACGATGGACCGTATGGTCCGCGCCGAGACCGCGGCCGGCACCGGCCTTAAACCTCACCTGGACGCCAAGCTGCTGGTGACTGCCCTCAGCCAGGGAGTTCGCACCGGCGTTCTCGGCGACGACCAACTGGAGCGGGCGGAGGCCTTTCTCTCAGCAGTCGACGAACAGGTGGCAGCAGAGCACGCCGCCCATCTCGCGGCGAAGGAGGAGCGGCGACAGGCCCACCGGAGGGAGGTCGACGCGAGCGCGAAGGCCCTGACGAAGGAACGGAAGGCCAAACGGAACCGCGCCCAGGCTCCCCCGACCCGAAGTGCACGGCGTCGTGTCCGGACGGACGAAGAACCCTCACCGTCCACCGCCCCGGGCCGAAGCCCGGCGCTCGGGAACCACGAGCCCCTCGTCGGTCCGGTCACCCGGCTCCAGTACGCGGAGCAGCTGGTGCACGGCGGCAACCTCGAGCTCGGGCGCGAACAGTTGGAGGCCGCTGTCCGCTCCTCGCTCCCCGACGCGCCCATCGCTCTGAGCGCCGGCTCGGCCGAGGAGTTGGTCCGGGCGCTCGGTATGACCGGTGAATTCGGACAGGCCGAACAGCTGATCGGCATCTCGACGGAACCAGGCGACCGCGCCCGGCACTTGGCCGCGCTGTCCATCGGGTGCTCACTCGGCGGTCGCTCACCGGAGGCGGTTGCGTATGCCCACGAGGCCGCCCGGCTCATCCCTCGCACGCCGCACTTCGCCATGCGAGGAGCCGTCGCGCAGGCCCTGGCCCATGCAGGGGACGCGGAAGCGGCGGTGGCGGTGGCCCGGATGGAGGAGCCGGCAGACGCCGAGGCTTCTTCTTCCGTACGGGGCAGGAGGGCTCGACGCACGCTGGTTCTCGTCGCCGCCGGCCTGGCACGGCATGATCCGGAACGTGCCGCTGAACTGATCGGACCAGCGGTCCAACTGGTACAACGGCGCATCGGCGCCGGCCGCCCGGTCGGCCAACTTCCGGCGCTGGCAGAACTGCTGCTCGCACTCCCCGATCCGACGCGACCGGATCCGGAGCTCAGCGAAGCGATCCGGCTCGCCGCGGAGTTCACGAACAGGCCTCGACAAACCTGGGACCGGGAGGAGACGACGCTCCTGGCCCTGCTGCGGCGGCTCGGCTGCGCGCCCGCACCGGGACGCGCCGCGGGTGAGCTGGAGGAGTGGCTGCGCTCCCTGCGACCCGAACGGGCTCCCCATGCTGAGCTCGCCCTGCTCGGCTCCCTGGACGGCGATGCCGCCAACGCCCTGCGCACCGCGAACGCAGCACCGACACCGACGGCGCGTGCCGCTGCGCTGGCTGCTGCCGCCCACATCCTGGCGGCGGCGCCCGCAGTCCTGTCCGTCGACGAGCCCGAGGACAGCACTGTTCAGCTCTGCCTCGCACTCGCTCATGCGGGAGGCCGCCCCGACCGCACCGACTCCGACAGGGCTGCAGCCCAGGGCCTCCTCCGGGAACTGCTCGCCGACGGGAGTTGGACGCGGGCGATCCCGTTGCTGCCGTTGCTGGTTCCCGAGGCTCTGCACCCCCTGAGCGAACTGGTCGCCGCGCACATCAGCGGCCGCACAAGCACCTGACGGAGGCGGTCACGCCTCACCTGTCGTTGATCACCCGTGGGCGAGCCGACGGAACCCGTCAGCCGTTCAGCCAGCCGGACGCGTCGAATTGGGCCAAGCCCCTGTGGTCGGCCAGGACGTCGAAGTGGCGGTGCCGGCCCCACAGTCCCCGGTCGCCGATGACGAGCAGTCGTCTCCGGGCCCTGCTCACTGCGACGTTGAGGAGGTTGGGGCTGGCAGCCGCCCAGTCGCGGGCTCCGTTCTGGGATGCCACGGTACCCAGCAGCAGGATGACCACGTCCGCCTCCTTGCCCTGGGTGGTGTGCACCGTGCCGACCCGCTTGGCGGGAAGCCGGTTTCCGGCCATCCGGCGCGCCTCGGCGACCACCTCACGGAACGGGCTCACCACGAACACGGACTTGCCGAGTCGCTCGCGCACCTCGGCGGCCGTCGTGGTGCTGAGGTCCACCGGCTGCCGGCCCTCTCGTAGTGCGGACTCCAACTCCTCCTGCTCGATCTGCGCGCGCAGCCGCTCCCCGAGGAGATCCAGCACCCTGCCCAGCACGAGCCCCTGCTGAGCCACCCACTTGCCGTCGGACTCGCCCCCGACGACGTCCAGCCAGACGCTGCGGTCGGCGATCGGATAGGGCGCTCGCTCACCCGTGCCGAACACCATCAACCCGTCGTAGGCGATACGGTTGCTGATCTCGAACATCGGATTGTCGCAACGGCGGTGCACCCGGAGCGGTGACCCCACCCACACCTCCGTCTCGCCGTCGGGGAGTTGGGCCGGGAGCCAGGTGCCGCACCGGGCGAGGCGGTCGGCGACCCGCTGGACCGAGGTGCGACCGGGCGCCCACTCCTGCGCCACTCCGTAGTGGGTGCGAAGCCGCTGCTGTGCCGTCCACGGCACCGTCACGACAGGTTCGAGCTGCAACGGGTCGCCGACGACGACCGCCCGGCGGGCCCGCCAGAGTGCGCCGACCGCCTGCTGTGGGGTGGCCTGCCCCGCCTCGTCGATGAACAGCCAGCCCAGGGCCTCGGAGCCAAGGCCCGCGAAGAGGCGGTCCAGCGAGGCGAAGGTCGTCGACACCACCGGCACGACCAGGAACAACAGTTGCCAGGCGGCCCGGACGGTTTCCGGCGGCAGGTCCTTCGGGGCGTCGCCGCCCACCACCTCCATCACCGCCTGAAAGCTGGTGAGCAGGCGCTTCGCCTCCGCCGCGAGGAAGGCCCTGTGCAGATCCAGCGCGGCGAGGAACACTCGGGTGCGGGCGGCGCTGAACTCCTCGTCCATCCAGGGGGCGGACATCTCCCGCCGGCCATCGGCCTGCGGGTCTCCGAGGAGTGCGGCCCAGTCCTCGGCCGGCACGTGTGCGCGCCACCGTCGCGTCGCATCGGAGACCTTGCGGGCGGCGATGTCGGCGGTGGTCCGAGCCGTGGCGGCTGCCTGCTCGGCAGCGGTGACGGCCTGTTCCGCGCGGCGCAGGCCGTCCAGTCGGCTCGCGCGCGAGCGCTGCGCCGCGGCCTCGGCGGCAGCGGCCTCCTTGCCGGCGGCTCGTGCGCCGGCGAGGAGCTCGCCGAGTCGGCCGAGCGCGGTCTCCGACGCCTCCCATGCTGTTTCGGCCTGAGCCAGAGCACTCACCAGCGGTTCCCGCCCACGCAGCCACCTCTCCTCCGCATCTGAGGAGAGCCAGGCGCGTAGCCGGCGAGGACGCTGCCGTGCGTCGTACGAGCGCAGGTCGTCGAGCCGCGACTGGCACACTCCGCGGCGCAGCTCCACGGTGGCCTGGGCCTCGGCCAACGTCGTGGACACCTGGTGCTCGGTCTGCTGCGTGGCCGCCAGCCGTTCAGTCGCGCTCTGCGCCGCGGCGTGCGCGTCGGCCAGTGCGCGCTCGGTCGGGGCCTTGTTCGCCCGGGCCGCTGCCACAGCGGCTTCGGCACCCCGTAGCTGTCGCGCCAGGAGCTCCCGGCTGTCGCGTGCGGCGGCCGCGGCCTCCCTGGTCGCGGCCAGTTCCTGGACGGCCTGGCGCGCCTGGGTGAAGCGGCGCACCGCCAGCGGCCAGGGCTCGCCCAGCGCGGCGGTGGCCGGCGCGTCCGGTGCATCTGAGGCACCTGGGGCACCTGGCACGCGGCTGCCACCGAGCGGGTTCCGATCCGGGCCAGGTCTGGCGTCGCCGTTCAACTCCTTCTGCCGGAGCAGGAGATCACGCAGACCCCGGCCGGTGGACACGGCTTGTCGGCGGCTCTGTCCGGGGCGTCGCGGGTCGGCCGTCTCCTGCATCTCCCTGCCCCACCAGAAGCGGCTGACGAACTGGGAGCGGTTCGCGCGATTGCCGAGAGGTGCCGCGACCGCTCCCCACGCATCCGCGCCGCCCAGCAGCAGCCTGCCCTGCGCTGAGAGGTAGTCGGCCTCCTCGCACCACTCCTCGGCTACCGCGGATGCGGACGGGATCTCGGTCGTCACGTTCTCGACCGCGCCGTTGTTGGCGGACGCGATGACGATCTCGTAGCCCGTCAGCTCCTCCCGCAGCCCGTGAAGCCTCCGGTTCCACTGGCCGGAACTCCAGGTGTGGACCTTGCCGAACGCGTCCGCCGGAGAGACCAACGCCGCCAGCCGCTCAGCACGTTGCACCACCAAGGCGGCGATCAGGTCGCGGAGCATGGTGGTCTTGCCCGTGCCGGGCGGCCCGTTGACCGCGTAGAGGCCGCTGCCCCCGGCGCCACCCAGCTCTGCCAACGCGCTGTTCACCGCGAACTGCTGGCTGAGGACCAGGGGTTGGTCACTCCTGCCGGGCCACCGGCCGAGCGGGGCGGCTGTCGGACGGACACCGTCCAGCAGGATCTGCGGCTGTTGCCGCACGTCGGTCCGGCGGCCGGAGTCCAGAGTTGCGGTGGGCCGCAGATACTCCTCCAGCGCCCGTCCCGACCTGCCCTCCGCGAGCGCCGCAGTCACCTGTTCCAGGTCCGCGGCGATGAAACTGTTGAGGAAGTCGGACTGGTCGCTCTCCGCGCTCTGCGACTCCCGGACGGTGTAGCTCTTCACCCGCACGGCGTCCGGCCGCAGCGCCTCCGCGATCCCGAGCTGCTCGGCGACCCAGCGGGTGACGGCCGCGAGGTCCCTGACATCAAGCGGTTTCAGGCCCAACGGAACGGGGAGATCGCTCGTCGGGTCCGACTCCTGGGCTTCTTCCGCCGCGTCCGCGTCGTCCCCGGAATGCAGAGCGTCGGAATCGGCACCACCCGCGGGGTGCAGGGCGCCGTCGAGGGCTCCCTCCACCCGCTGGGTCACGTGATCGCTCACCCGGCTGCTGACCCGGTCCGCGAGCGAGTTCGCCGCCGATCCGGTCAGCGTCTCGGCGACCGCCTGGGTGATCGAGCCCAGCGCGGCACCCGCCACGGTGCCCACCGTCGAGGCGATCCCGCCGACGGCCGCGCCGAGCACGACATCGACCGCCACACCCGCGATCGCACCGAGCGCCGATCCGGGTCCGGAGGGCGCGCCGCCCGCTCCTCGCCGCTGTTCCACCACCGGGAGCCGACCGTCGCCCAGCTCCAGGAGGGTGGAGACGCACAGCTCCGAGTCCTTCTCGAAGCCGTCGAGCCAGGCCGGGTCCGCCGGCCCCGGGCGCAGAGCCCGGCCCACCGCCCACGCGCACGACGAGATCGTCACGCTGTCCTTGAGCAGCAGCCCCTGGTCGTTGACCGAGAAGCAGAGCACCGCGCTCTGGCCGCCCAAACGGCCGTCGAAGTCCTCGGTGGGCCCGTCGGTGCCGAACACGCCGAGCAGCGTGTCACGCAGTGCGGTGAGCTCGAACACGCCCGCGTACACCGTGTGCTGCCAAGATCGCCCGCGGCCCGGCGAGCGCCGGCGGAGCCGGTGGTCCGGCTCCCACGGCAGCGGTCGGCCGTCCCAGACCGAATAGACGTCCTTCGACGGATCCACCCCGTCGACCTTCTGCGGGCTGAACAACTCCACAGCCCGCCAGTACCGGACGATCGCAGCCCTGCGCCCACGCTCTCCACCGGCCATCCCCACGCCCCCTCATGCCAGCCCCACCTGGTGAGCAAGCAGCGTACGGGATCACGAACTACCCAACGTGGGTCTTGGCGACTTCGGCGAATCGGGTGATAGCAGCTCGCCGGGCCCCGGTTCACCGGCAGCCGACCTGGTGCGCCTGCCGAGCACGCCGTCGCCGGTCAGGGGGCCTGGGTGTCGGCTGCGGGCGCGTCGTCGGCGTCGGCGGGCTCGTCGGCCTTGGCGCGGACGTCCTTCGGGGTGGGCGCCACGATGTTCCGTTCCTCAGCGGACCGCTCCCGTACGGTGCCGTCGCCGTCCCGCGGGACGTCGTGCTCCGCGGGGGTGGTGCCCGTGTCGTGCGTGCTCATGGCGTAGCCCTTCTCATCAGGTCAGTTGGCAGATTCGGTGCGCTCTGGAGGCGGCCTCGCGGGCCCGGTGGTTGCTTCTTGCTCGAACCGGCAGGCATGGCCTCTCCTCCTCGGGTTGCCCCGGCGTCTACCCCGAACGTCGGTCGCGACGCGTTCGCGCGGCCTCGGGATCCGGTTGGCGAGCCCTGCCGGTCCTGGCTCCGCTCCGGCCGCTCCGGCCGCTCCGGCCACGACGCCACGACGGGATCCGGACGCGTGCAGGACCGGTGCTAAGGAGCCGTCCGGCGGGCGGCCGTGCGCCGCAGCACGATCTGGGGCAGAACAAGCCAGGTGGTGGTGAACCAGAGGAGGACGGCTGCGCTGAGGACCCAGGCGGCGACCGGGTTACCGGTAGCGGTGCGCGGCAGGAGCAGCAGGGCGGCGGTGATGGTCAGGGCCAGGGTGACGAGGCCAGTGGCGATGAAGTGGCCGGCGACGTGGATGAGTTCGGGTTTCATGCCGTGACGGTCTCGCTCCAGAGCCGGTCGCCCGTTCCTGAGTCGTCTCGTCCTCACCGCGGTGTCGTCTCCCTATGCGCGGGTGCGCGATTCGGGCAGGTTGGCGGGCCGATGCCGACACTTCGGGCGGCCGGGTCAGGGGCGGTCTTCGTGGTGGCCGCAGAGCCAGGCCAGCGCTTGGTAGGCGCCCAGGGCGTACGCGGCGTTCGCGTCTTCGTCCGCGCCGTCGCCCCCACCCGAGGCCGAGGTGTCGCGCAGACGGACGGCGGCGGCCTGGCACTCGGCCAGGAGCTGCGCCCGGCACGGCCCGGTGGCGCCGAGCGCGGCGGCAGCGGTGAGGGGCGCCGCGACCTGGGCGCCGGCAGCCCACCGGTAGGCCCCCAGGATCCCGTGGTCGAAACCGGTCCACGGCTGCGGGCGGCCGTTGGCCGCCTCGATCGCGTCGAACACCTCGTCCAGCAGGCGCACCCCTACCGCCGGGATCGTCGTCTCGTCACTGGTCATGCCCGCAACCTACGTCGCCCGGACGCGGCCCGCCCCCGGGCACCCGGTCCGCCCCGGGGCCGGCCGGACGGACGCTGGGCAATCGGGTGAACCCCACGACGGCCGCCGCGGTGGCGCCGACAGGTCCGGATCCGGCTCGGAGCGCGGTGCGCAGCGCCGGGAGCAGGGTGGCCTCGGCCCAGGTGAGGAAGGCCGGCCGGCTGTCGCCGCCGACCGGGATGAGGGCGACCTCGCCGAAACTCGGCGCGCAGCGCTGTTCGGTCATCATCGTGTGTCCGTTCTGCGCCTGAACGCGGCAGGCGCCCGCACCACCGCTGTTCGTGACGGCCCGTGCTCAAGGGTGGCGGCGAATTTCTCAGTCGCCCGCCGCGGGCAAGGCGATGCGGCGCACCTGACCGGCTTCCAGCTCGACGACGACGGCCAGCACCGGGCGCAGCCAGCGCACCATCGACGGCACGCCCGGATGCGGCTTTCGAAGCCGCCCGGCGACGGGCGACCCGAGCTCGGCCCGCTCCTGCCCGGACAACTCGCGAGTCACCAACCGCCGACCGTCGACGAGCACCACCAGCAACCGCCCAGGTTCGCCGGGCTCGTCCGGTTCGCTGACGGCCCCGACCACCCAGCCCCTCACCGCAGCCCGCCCGGACACCGTTCCAGCGCGGGCGGCACGATCATCGACGGACTCCTTCCGTACACGAGGTGTGATCACCCGAGCATGGCAGCAGGCCCCGACGGGCGCGATCCATGCCGTCGTCGGGCAGCACCGGAACCAGGAACGGGCACCGGGGAGCGCACGGAAACCGGGCAAGGGTGCTCGCCTCGAAAGGCCCACCTCCAGATGTGGGTCCGCCGGCGATGGCCGAGGCTCGGTGCATGGCATCGATCATCGTGCTCTTCGAGCTGGAGCCCGACGGGGCCATCGGTGCGGAAGGTGTGGAAGGCACGGACGGTGCGGAAGGCACGGACAGTGCGGAAGGCGCCGAGCCCGCCGTGATCGCGGTGCACGCCGCCGGGGCCGATCCCGACGTGCCCGAGGACCCGCAGCCGTACACGCTGTGCGGGCTGGAGACCGGCCCGATGGAACACACGCACTACCGGCCGGTCCGGCCCGGCGAGCCCTGGTACCCGCCCACCCTCGCCGACCAGCGGTGCCAGGAGTGCGAGCGCGCCCTGCGCACGCAGTGACCGCCGCGCTGGGGAGAGGCGGGCGACCCCGCCCGGAGCCTGCAACTGCACGTCAGCACGCCCCGGCACGTACGGCGTCACGGCCCGCGCGGGTTTCACCCCGTCGCGGTACCTGGGGTGATCGCCCGCCGGCGCCATGTCTCCACCGATCACGGGCGTCGTGCTGGGGCGGGGCACGCCTTCAGGTTCTCTGCCGTCGCGCACGCGGCCGGTCGGAGCCCGTCCGCCGGGGGTGGCCCGGGCTGGTCCGGATGCCACCGAGCGGGTGCGGCGGACCGGCCCAGCAGCGACGTTGAGAAGATGGACATCGTCGTCGTACTTGAGCTAGACATGCCGACCAACGTGCGGCTCCTCGGCCCCGACCACACCCCGGCGGACCCGGAGAGCCCGGTGCGCCGCGTACACGTCGCCCCCGCGGAAGCCTCGGGCACCTGCGGCCTCCGCACCCTGTGCGGCCTGGACACCGACGGAATGACCCTCGCCCCGCACCGCTACGCCCACCAACCTCCACCGCACTGGCTCACCTGCAGCACGTGCCAGGCCGCCAGGCAGGACCCCGCCCCCGACGCCACCGAAGCGGCTGCCCAGGAGCAGCGCGAGGACGACGCCCACCCGGCGGAAACCGCCGCACACTGAGCACCGCACCCACCGCACCCACCGCGTCGAGCGCGCGGGCGGCGGCCGACGGCCGGTCGCCTCCTCAGCGCGAGCCGACGCTTCGGACCGAACGCGCAGTGGGCCCGGTCCGGGCGCGGCGGTCCGGGCGGTCCGGCAGTCCGGCAGTCCGGCAGTCCGGCAGTCCGGCAGGCTGCTCATCGGCCGCTCCCCCGGCCCTCGACGCACGCGTTACATTGAGGCGCAAGGGGCGGCAGATCCCGAACGGGGTGGCTGATGCACTCGATCACCGACTGGCTGGACGGCCTGTCCGGCCCGGTCGTGTACGCGGTCGTCGCCGCCCTCGTCTTCGCCGAGGACGCCCTCTTCTTCAGCTTCCTCATCCCCGGCGAGAGCGCCGCCGTCCTCGGCGGTTTCCTCGCCCACCAGGGCAGGGTGTCCATCGGCTGGCTGGTCCTCGCCGTGGTCGGCGCGGCCGTCCTGGGGGACTCCGTCGCCTACGAGATCGGCCGCCGCATCGGCCCGGCGGTCCTCGACACGCGCATGCTGCGACGCCATGAGGAGCAGCTCGACAAGGCCCGTGACCTGATCCGCCGGCGGGGGCCGGCCGCCGTCTTCTTCGGCCGTTTCGTCGCCTTCTTCCGCCCCGTGGTGCCGACGCTGGCCGGCGTCTCCCGCATGCCGTACCGCCGTTTCCTCCTCTTCAACGCCCTCGGCGGCCTCGCCTGGGGCGTCGGGTTCACCCTCCTCGGCTACTTCGCGGGGGCCGCCTACACCAAGGTCGAGGGCACGGTCGGCGGCGTCGTCGCCGCCCTGCTCGCCGCGGCGGTCGTCATCGCCCTCATCGTCTGGCGCGTACGCCGCCGCAGGTCCGCAGCCAGTGCGCAGTCGCGCCGTACGCGGTCCCGCCGTACGCAGTCCCGCGAGGGCCAGGACGAGAAGCACTGACGGCCGGACCGCCCTGCCGACCGCACCGCGCGCGCCGGGGCCCGCGAACGACCAAGGCGGCGCGCCCGGCGACGGGCCGGGGCCGGGAACCGCGCCGGAACGGGGCCACACCGGCCCTGGCCGCGCCGGAACGGTCCGTGCACGAGCGAACACACCGCGCACGCGAGGTTTCCGCATCAGGGCCATGAATCGGCCCGGGGCGGGTAGCCGAGCGCTGCCGCCGCCGGCGCTCGGTGCCGCTGCGGACAACCCGGCGCCACAGCCAGAAACGGAGTCCGTCGCATGACCGTCGTCACCTCCTGGTCCACCGCCGTCACGCTGCCCGAAGGCCCGTTCCCCGACGTGACCGTCGAGGCGCAACTGCGCTTCGACACCTCGCTGCCGTACGCGGTGTGCCTGGTCTTCCCGCCCCTCGGGGGCGGCGGGGAGGCGCAGTGGGTCTTCTCGCGTGACCTGCTGGACGAGGGCCGCCACGCCCCCGCCGGCCACGGGGATGTGACGGTCGCGCCCGGGCGGGCGGCCCGGGTCCTGGTCACCCTGTGCGCCGAGAACGGCCGGGCCGTGATCAGCATCCCCGCGGACGCCGTGGCGGCCTTCCTCCTCGACTCCTTCGCCCTGGTGCCGGCCGGCACCGAATCCGACCACCTCGACATCGACGCCGTCCTCGACCGGATGCGGTCCTGACCCGCCACAGCCGACGGCGACGACCGCTCGGCGAAGGGCCGGGCATGCCCGAGCGGGGAACCGACCCATTCCGCTGCGGGCAGGATGGTTTGCCCGGCCCGCAGAGCGGTACACGCGGATCATGGGCGCGGCCGGAGAAACGACGGCTCCACCACCCCCGGACGGTCCGGCATCACCATCGAACGGCCGGACCGGCCCCTCCTGACAACCGTCCCAGTCACCACACGGGAGGACCTCGTGATCGTCCTCGGCGTCATCCTGCTCATCATCGGTTTCGTCACCGGGATCTCGATCCTGTGGACCATCGGCATCATCCTGGCCGTCATCGGCCTCGTCCTGTGGATCGCGGGCTCCGTCGGGCACGCCGTCGGCGGGCGTCGTCACTACTACTGATCCACTCGTCCTACTTTCTGCACCACCCGCCTCAACCCCTGATCCGCCCGTTCACCGGCTCGTGGGGGGGTGGGCCCCCCCCCCCCCCATGTGGCGCCCCCCCCACCCCCACCCCCCCCCCCCCCCCCCCCCGTCCCCGGGGCTCGGCGGTCTCCCCCCCCCCCCCCCCGGCGGGGCCCGCCCCCCACCCCCCCAGGGCGCCGCCCGCCGCCCGCCGCCCTCAGCGGCGGAGGCGGCCGGCCCTCAGCGGCGGTGCCGCCCGGCGCTGCGGCCGGGCACCGGGACCACGCCCGGGGCGGGGAGGAACAGCCGGGCGACCTCGCGGCCCAGGTTCACGCCGATCGCCACCGCCATCGCCGTGGCCGTGGCGCGCCCGACGCCGACGAGCCCGATCTCGGGCTCGCCCCGGACGAAGGCGAGCAGCCCGAAGTACAGCAACGAGCCGGGCAGCAGCGGCCCCAGGGCCGCGGTGACGTACGGCAGCGAGGAGCTTCCCCGGTAGCGGGCCATGAGCTGGCCGGACAGGCCCACCAGCCCGGCGGCGAGGCCGGTGGCCATGATGGGCTCGCCGCCGGCGTTGACCAGCACGCCGTACGTCGTCCAGCCGACCCCGCTGTTGAGCAGGACGGCCGGCAGCGTGCCCGGCTCGGTGTTGAGCAGCACCGCGAAGGTCAGGGTGAGCAGGAGCGCCGCCACCAGTTGGAGCGGCGGGTTCGACGCGGCGACCGGGGCGGGCCGGGTCGCCAGGTCGGCGCCGTTGTTGACGCCGATGTAGAGCACGGTCATCACCCCGACCACCACGCCGGCCATCATGTACAGCGTTTCCATCAGGCGTGCGGCCGCGGTGAGGTAGAAACCCGCGAGGCCGTCCTGCGCCGCCGCCACCATGGGCCATCCGGGCAGGAGCGTGTACAGCCCTCCGGTGATCACCACCGATCCGCCCAGGTTCAGCCCGTTGAAGGAGAGCAGGATGCCGATCGCCGCCGCCGGGGTCGCGGCCGTCGCGATCCGGTAGAACTCCGGGAGGTCGTGGCGTCCGACCAGCGCCGAGAGCCGGTCGCCGGCCAGTGCCGCGGCGACGGCGCTGACGAACACCAGCCAGGCCCGGGCGTCGGCCCGGCCGCCGACCAGCAGCGTCGCGGCGCCGGCCAGCAGGCCGGAGGACAGGACCAGGAGCCACGCGGGGTAGTGGCGGCAGTGCCGGCGCACGGCCCTCAGCCGGTGGTGGGCGTCGTCGACGACGAGTCCGCCGGTCGTGATCTCGGTGACCAGCCGGAAGAGCACGGCCAGCCGCGCGTAGTCCCCGGCCGGGTGGCGCACGGACCGCTCGACCGTCACGGGCGGCTCCGAGGGGCCCGGCTGGTACGAGATCGCCACCCGGGTGAAGGTGACCTGGGGGTCGCAGGGCTGGGCCCGGTAGGCCTGCGCGACGGCGAGCATGGCGGCCTCGACGTCCTCGGCGGCCTCGCCGCAGGCCAGCATCAGCTCGCCCACCAGCAGTGCGAGGTCCAGGACGGCGGCCACCGCGGCCAGCCCCGGGTCGTCCGCGCCGGGTCCGCCGGTCACCAGCGGGCGGTCGGTGGTCGGGGTGCGCAGCAGCGGCAGCATCAGGTCCGGCCAGGCCGCCGTGCCGTCGGCATCGGCGGGTCCGCTCTCCGCCCCGGGCGGCGCCGGCCGGCCGGGCGCCCGGCCCTCCCCCTGAACTCGACCTTCCCCGGAGGCGGGGGCGGCCCCGGGGGCCTCCTCCGGACTCGCCTGGGGCGGGACTCTTCCGGTCCGGCTCGCCGGCCCGTCCGCCTCGGCCCGCACGCCGAACTGCTCGTGTTCCGGCATCGTCGCTCCCTGCCGCACCCCCCACCTGATGACCTTTCGCACCCACTCGACTACCCGCAGCCATCATTTCGTGAACGTCCCGACCGGAGCGCGGGGGTCCGTTCACGCCCGCCGTCCGTGGGTCGGCCCGCTGCCTCCAGACCAGGGCTCGGGGAGAATCCGCAGGTCAGCGGGCCGACGCCGGAACCTGGGAGGGCGAAGGAGCACCGAGCCGCGGCCGTCCGAGTGAAGCCCGTAGTGGTGGGCGAGCCCCGTCCGGCCGTCCCGCCGCCACGGGATATGGCTATCGGGACACACGATCGGAGCGGACGGGAGGAGCGGCGTGCGGCTGTCGAGGTGGAGGGCGCGGGCCGGGCGGCGGGCGGAGCGGGCCGCCCGGAACACGGCGGTCGCGCTGGACCGGCGGCTGCCGCTGTTCGACGGGGCCAAGGGCCTGCTCCGGAAGGTCTTTCCCGACCACTGGTCCTTCCTGCTCGGCGAGTTGGCGCTCTACACCTTCGTGCTGCTGCTGTTGACCGGCGTCTTCCTGACGTTGTTCTTCACGCCGTCCATGACCGAGATCGTGTACGCCGGAACGTACCCGCCGCTTCGCGGGGTGCGGATGTCCCAGGCGTACGCCTCGACGCTGTCGATCAGTTTCGACGTGCGCGGCGGCCTGCTGATCCGCCAGATCCACCACTGGGCGGCACTGGTGTTCACCGCCGCGATCTGCGCGCACCTGCTGCGCATCTTCCTCACCGGCGCGTTCCGCCGCCCCAGGGAGGTCAACTGGCTGGTGGGACTGACGCTGTTCCAACTCGCCCTGCTGGAGGGTTTCGCCGGCTATTCGCTGCCCGACGACCTGCTCTCCGGCACCGGCCTGCGCACGGCCCAGGGCTTCATCCTGTCGGTCCCGCTGGTCGGCACCTACCTGAGCTTCTTCCTCTTCGGCGGGGAGCTTCCCGGGCACGACATCGTCCCCCGGTTGTACAGCGCGCACATCCTGCTGCTGCCGGGTCTCCTGCTCGGCCTGATCACCGCGCACCTGATCCTGGTCTTCCACCTCAAGCACACGCAGTGGGCCGGGCCCGGACGCACCAACCGCAACGTCGCCGGGAAGCCCCTCTTCCCGCACTTCAGCGTCCAGACGGCGGGCCTGATGGCGATGGTCTTCGGGGTGCTGGCGCTGGCCGCCGCCCTCGCCCAGGTCAACCCGATCTGGCTGTACGGGCCCTACCGCCCCGACCAGGACTCCACCGACGCGCAGCCGGACTGGTACATGGGGTTCATCGAGGGCGCGCTGCGGCTGATGCCCGGGGCCGAGACGCGGCTGTGGGGCCACACCGTCGCCTGGAACCCGCTGATTCCGGCCGTGCTGTTCCCGCTGCTGTTCTTCGCCGCCCTGTACGGCTATCCGTTCTTCGAGCGCTGGATCACCCCGGGGAGCGGCGAGCAGCACCTGTGCGACCGCCCCCGCAACCGGCAGACCCGCACGGCGCTGGCTGTCGCCGGGACGTGCTTCTACGTCGTGCTGCTGGTCGCCGGCGGCCAGGACGTCGTCGCCCGGGCACTGGACGTGCCGGTGGAGGGCCTGAACTGGTTCCTGCGGGTGGGCCTGTTCGTCGGGCCGGCGGTGGCCTTCTGGATCACCCGGCGCCTGTGCCTGGCCTTGCAGGAGCGGGACCTGGAGCGGGTGACGGAGGGAGACGAGACCGGGTTCGTGCACGAGGCCGTCGAGGGTGCCTTCCACGGCGAGCACCGGCCGCTTCCCACCGGCCTGCGCTACACGCTGGCCCTGCGCGACGCCCCGCTTCCCCTGCCGGCGCCGGGCGAGGGCGCCTCGCGGCGCGCACGGCTGCGGGCCGCCCTGAGCTCCTGGTACTACCGGGACAACATGGCGGCGGTGGACGAGCCGCAGCCGGAGCCGCTCGCGCCCGCCGACGCGGGACGCGCCGAGCGGTGACCCCCGATGACCGACCACTGACCGCCGGTCGCCGACCGGCCGGACTCACTGCCCGCGCTGGGCGTGCTGGAAGACGAAGCCCAGGACGCCGGCGCCCGTCACACCCGCTCCGATGAGGAAGAGCCACAAGGCGTACACCAGCCCCAGCCCGGTGACCGCGACGCCCGCGGCGGTGAGCAGCGGGTAGTAGCTGCGCGGTGCGAAGAACTCCAGCGGCCCGACGCCGGTGACGATCTCGGCGTCGGTGCGGTCCTGCGGCCGGCGACCGCGGCGGGAGTACTGGGTCCGGAAGAAGAACGCGATCAGCGTGGACATCATGAAGGCCACGACCAGCGCCGCCTTGCCGGCCGGCTCCCGGGCGAACCAGCCGTAGATCGAAGCGGCGACGGCGAAGAACAGCGCGACGCCCGCGAACAGGTAGGACTCGGTCTTCACCGCGCGTTCTCCTCGCCTTCGAGCGCCATGCGCGAATACTCCGGGTGGTGCAGGTCGAAGGCCGGGCCTTCGGAGCGGATGCGGGGCAGGGCGTGGAAGTTGTGGCGCGGCGGCGGGCAGGAGGTCGCCCATTCCAGGGAGCGCCCGTAGCCCCACGGGTCGTCCTCGGTGACCGGGACTCCGTACCTGGCGGTGCGCCACACGTTGTACAGGAAGGGCAGGGTCGACGCGCCCAGCAGGAACGCACCGATCGAGGAGACGGTGTTCAGGGTGGTGAAGCCGTCCGAGGGCAGGTAGTCGGCGTAGCGGCGCGGCATGCCCTGGGCGCCGAGCCAGTGCTGCACGAGGAAGGTGATCTGGAACGCGGGCAGCAGCATCCAGAAGTGGATCTTTCCGAGGCGTTCGTCCAGCAGCCGGCCGGTGATCTTGGGCCACCAGAAGTAGAAGCCGGCGAACATCGCGAACACGACCGTCCCGAAGAGGACGTAGTGCAGGTGGGCGACGACGAAGTAGCTGTCGGTGACGTGGAAGTCGATCGGGGGCGCGGCCAGCAGGACGCCGGTCAGCCCGCCGAGGAGGAAGGTCACCAGGAAGCCGAGGGCGAACAGCATGGGCGTCTCGAAGGAGAGCGAGCCGTTCCACAGGGTGCCGATCCAGTTGAAGAACTTCACCCCGGTCGGCACCGCGATGAGCAGCGAGGCCAGGGAGAAGAACGGCAGCAGCACCTGGCCGGTGGCGAACATGTGGTGGGCCCACACGACCGCGGACAGCGCGGTGATCGCGATCGTGGCACCGATCAGTCCGTAGTAGCCGAAGACCGGTTTGCGGCTGAACACCGGGATGACCTCGGAGATGATGCCGAAGAACGGCAGCGCCACGATGTACACCTCGGGGTGGCCGAAGAACCAGAACAGGTGCTGCCACAGCATCGCCCCGCCGTTGGCCGGGTCGAAGACGTGGGCGCCCAGCTTGCGGTCCGCCTCCAGCGCGAACAGCGCCGCGGTCAGCGGGGTGAAGGCGAGCAGCGCGAGGATCGAGGTGAACAGCACGTTCCAGGTGAAGACCGGCATCCGGAACAGCGTCATGCCCGGTGCCCGCAGGCAGACGATGGTGGTGATGAAGTTGACGGCTCCCAGGATCGTGCTCAGACCCGCCACGATCAGCCCGACGGCCCACAGGTCGGCGCCCGTTCCCGGGCTGTGGACCGGCCCGTTCAGCGGGGCGTAGGCGAACCAGCCGAACGACGCGGCGCCGTCGGTGGTCAGGAAGCCCCCGACCACCATCAGGCCGCCGAACAGGTACACCCAGTACGTGAACGCGTTCAGCCGGGGGAACGCCACGTCCGGGGAACCGATCTGCAGCGGCATCACGGCGTTCGCGAAACCGGCGAACGTCGGTGTGGCGAACAGCAGCATCATGATCGTCCCGTGGATGGTGAACAACTGGTTGTACTGCTCGTTGCTCACCACCTGCAGTCCCGGCCGCATGAGCTCCGCGCGCATGAGCATCGCCAGCAGCCCGGCGAACAGGAAGAACCCGAACGCCGTCGTCAGGTACAGGTTGCCGATGGCCTTGTGGTCGGTCGTGCTCAACCACCGCAGCACCGCCGAGCCTTGACGCCGGCGGGCCACGCCGGGCGCCGGGCGGGCGACGGCCCGCCGCCGGGTCTGCGCCATCCGCTTCCTCCTCCTGCCGGGGCCGCCCGCACCCGCAGGAGAAAAACGCGGAGACGCTCGCCGGGACACACGCTGTGTCGCCATGCAATCACCCACCGCCCCAAGGGCCCCTGAACCGGAGTCGGCGTGGCGGCCCCGGCCGGGCGCGGATGACGAAGTCGGCGCACTGGTGCGATCCGGCGAGGCGCCGCCGCGGGTCAGCCGCGGGTCGGCCGCGGGTCAGCTACGGGTCAGCCGCGCGGCGTCGAACTCGGCCCAGATCGTCTTCCCGTGGCTGTGCGGTTCGGCGCCCCACCGGTCGGCGGTCCGCTCCACGATGAACAGGCCGTGGCCGCCGGGCAGGGCCGGGTTGTGCGGGCGGCGCGGGGTGGGCAGGGTCGGGCTGCGATCGCTGACCTCGGCCCGCAGGCGGGTCCCGGTGACGTCCAGGACCAGTTCCAGCGGGCCGTCGCCGTGGAGCATGGCGTTGGCGACGAGTTCCGCCACCAGCAGGACGACGTCCGCGAGGGTGCCTTCGCCGGCGCCGGGCCCGGCGGCGGACGCGTACCAGTCGTCGAGGGCGCGGGCGGTGAAGGTCCTGGCGTGGGCGACCGGTTTGGGGATGCCGGACAGGGTCAGCCGCCTGCGCTGGCCGCCGACGGGCAGCACCGGGCCCGGCTGGTGCGGGTCGCCGTCCAGGGTTCCCCGGCTCATCGTCATGTGAGGACACCCTTTCGGATCGACGGCGGTCTCGCACGGTCGGTTTCCCGGCAGTTCTCGGATTATGCCCCGCGCCGGCGTCGAACCGGGGCCGGGGCGGTCGGCCGGCCTCGGGCCGAGGCCCTGGCGGCCCGAGTCAGGGCGGTCAGGCCGCCAGGGCCTCGTCGACCGAGTCGTGGATGGAGAACACCGCCTGCGCGCCGGTCAGTTCGAGGACCCGCATGACGGTGGGCGCCACGGCGGCCAAGTGCAGGTCCAGCCCCTCCTCCGCCGCCGCGAGGCGGGTCTTGAGCAGGAGGTTCAGGCCGGAGGAGTCGCAGAAGCCCACCCCGGCGAGGTCGATCACCACCGCGCCGCGGCGCTGCGCGATCACGCTGGTGAGCAGGTTGGCGGCCGAGGCGAGCGTCTCGATGTCGAGGTCGCCCACGAGGGCGCACACCACCGCACCGGAGGCCGTGGCACGGGTCTCGACCACCAGTTCCGCGGGGCGCGGGGACGCTGCCGGCGCGGCGGCCGCCCGAACGTCGTCGAATGGCATCATCGTCGTCTCCTCCATGTCCATGCCTTCCGACCATACGGAGGTTGTGCCGGACTGCCAAACACGGGGGTGTGCGCCCGGCTTGGTCCTGCCCGGGGCTCGTGCGGCGACGCGTCCTCAGCCGTCCTCCAGCCCGTCGCGCAGGTGCCGCAGGGTGCGGCTGAGCAGCCGGGAGACGTGCATCTGGGACAGCCCGAGGCGGGCGCCGATCTGCGACTGCGTCATGTCCTCGCAGAAGCGCATGGACAGGATGAGCCGTTGCCGCTCCGGCAGGTCGGCGATGAGCGGCTTGAGCGCCACCAGGTCGTCGACGAGGGCGAGGTCCCGGTCGTCCTCGCCGAGCCGGTCGCCCAGGGGGCCGGGGGCGTCGTCGTCGTTGCTGCCGCCGAGGTCCAGGGAGCCGGCGGTGTGCGCGTTCGCGGCGGTCAGCCCTTCGACGACCTCCTCGGGGGAGAGCGCGAGGTGCTCGGCGAGTTCGGCGACCGTGGGGGCCCGGTCCAGGTCCTGCGACAGGCGTTCCTGCGCCTTGGCCAGGAGGATGCGCAGTTCCTGGAGGCGGCGTGGCACGTGGACGGCCCACGTGGTGTCGCGGAAGTGGCGCCGGATCTCGCCGAGGACGGTCGGTATGGCGAAGGTGGTGAACTCGACGCCGAGGTCGGGGTCGAAGCGGTCGATGGCCTTGATCAGGCCGACCGCGCCGACCTGGAGCAGGTCCTCCTGCGGCTCGCGGTGCGAGTTGAAGCGGCGGACTGCGAACCTCACCAGGGACAGGTTCGTCTCGACCAGGGTGGCGCGGACGTACGAGTACTCCTTCGTCCCCTCCTCCAGGGTGCGGAGCCGGCGCAGCAGCACCTTGTTGAGCTCGCGCGCGTCGGCCGGCGCGATCTCCCGCAGGTCACCGGCGTCGGCGAGCTCCGGCGGGAGCAGGTCCCGAATCCCTCCGGCGTCGGCGAGTTCCGGCCAGGGCAGGTCCCGGGGCTCTCCGGCAGGAGCGGCCGTGCGGGACGGACCTCCCGTCGACGGGTGGGCGGAGGCGGGCAGTTCCCCAGTGGTCGTGGCCATCGGACTCCCTCTCTCGTGCTCTCTCGTGTCGGCGCGGTCTGCCCCCCGGTACCCCGTGTCGGCGGATCGATGCAGCCGCCCCCCATGGAGGTTTCGTGAAGCCCGCAACGGCTCCGAGGTGGGCGGCGGCCTGTCCGGGGCGCGGACGCGCGTCCGGGCTGCGGGCGGCGGGCGGCGGGCGGGGCGCACGGCCGGGGGGCAACCGTTGTCCGGCGGTGTGCGGGCTGGGGTAGCCTCCGAAGGCGGTACAACACCTGGAACGACGGCCAGGTCCCCCGGCCCGTCCTTCGGGGTGCCCACGACCGGATTCGGGCCAGTCGGCCCGGCGTTCCACGGAGGCGACGTTCGATGGCTGGCCCGACCACGTCCCGCGACTCACAGCACCGCCCGGACGAGGGGGCGGGCGCCGCGCAGGTGGGCGAGCCGGAACTGCGGCTGCTGCTGGCCGGGTTGACGGCGGTGCGCGACGGCGATTTCAGCACCAAGCTGCCGGGCGACGCGGACGGGCTGCTGGGCGAGATCGCCACGGTGTTCAACGGCATGGTCGACCAACTGTCGCGGTTCACCTCGGAGGTGACCAGGGTCGCCCGGGAGGTCGGCACCGAGGGCCGGCTCGGCGGCCAGGCCCAGGTGCCCGGGGTGTCGGGCACCTGGGAGGACCTGACCGACTCGGTCAACGCGATGGCGGGCAATCTCACCACCCAGGTGCGGGACATCGCCCAGGTCGCCACCGCGGTGGCCAAGGGGGACCTGTCGCAGAAGATCACCGTCGATGCCCGGGGCGAGATCCTGGAGCTGAAGAACACCGTCAACACGATGGTCGACCAGTTGTCCTCGTTCGCCGGCGAGGTGACCCGGGTGGCGCGGGAGGTCGGCACCGAGGGCATCCTGGGCGGCCAGGCCGACGTGAAGGGCGTCTCGGGGACGTGGCGCGACCTCACGGACTCGGTGAACTTCATGGCCGGCAACCTCACCGGCCAGGTCCGCGCGATCGCCCAGGTGGCCACGGCGGTCGCACGCGGGGACCTGTCGCAGAAGATCACCGTCACCGCGCGCGGCGAGATCCTGGAACTGAAGGAGACCATCAACACGATGGTCGACCAGCTGTCCTCCTTCGCCGACGAGGTGACCAGGGTCGCCCGGGAGGTCGGCACCGAGGGCCGGCTCGGCGGCCAGGCCGAGGTGGAGGGCGTCTCCGGCACCTGGAAGCGCCTCACCGAGAACGTCAACGAGCTGGCCGGCAACCTCACCCGGCAGGTCCGCGCCATCGCCGAGGTCACCAGCGCCGTCGCCGCCGGCGACCTCACCCGCTCGATCAGCGTGGACGCCTCCGGCGAGGTCGCCGACCTCAAGGACAACATCAACGCCATGGTCGGGTCGCTGCGCGAGACCACCCGCGCCAACGAGGAGCAGGACTGGCTCAAGACCAACCTCGCCAGCTTCTCGGCCCTGATGCAGGGCCGGCGCGACCTCGGGGTCGTCGCCGAGTCCGTCATGGACGAACTCGCCCCCCTCGTCGGCGCGCAGTGCGGCGTCTTCTACCTCGCCGAGGACAGCCCCGTCGGGACGGTGCTCCAGCTGGTCGGCTCCTACGCCTTCCCCGACGGCGAGCGCCCCACCCGCTTCCGCCTCGGCGAGTCGTTCGTCGGCCAGGCCGCGCGCAGCCGGCGCGCCATCACCGTCGACGCCCTGCCGCCGGACTACCTGGCCGCCTCCTCCGGCCTCGGCCGCACCGGGGCGCTGTCCCTGGTGGTGCTGCCCATCGTGGTCGAGGACCAGGTCCTCGGCGTCATCGAACTGGCCTCCGTCCAGCCGTTCACCCAGGTCCACCTGGACTTCCTCGACCAGCTCATGGAGACCATCGGCGTCAACGTCAACACCATCATCGCCAACGCCCGCACCGACGAGCTGCTCGGCGAGTCCCAGCGGCTCACCGCCGAACTCCAGGTCCGCTCACAGGAGTTGCAGGCACGCCGGGACGAATTACAGGCCTCCAACGCCGAGCTGGAGGAGAAGGCCGACCTGCTGGCGGCACAGAACCGCGACATCGAGACCAAGAACCTGGAGATCGAACAGGCCCGCCAGGAACTGGAGGAGCGCGCCCACCAGCTGTCCCTCGCCTCGAAGTACAAGTCGGAGTTCCTGGCCAACATGAGCCACGAACTGCGCACGCCGCTCAACAGCCTGCTCATCCTCGCCCAGCTGCTCGCCCAGAACCCCACCCGCAACCTGACCGCCAAGCAGGTCGAGTACGCCGGGATCATCCACTCCGCGGGCTCCGACCTGCTCCAGTTGATCAACGACATCCTCGACCTGTCCAAGGTCGAGGCCGGAAAGATGGACCTCAACATCGAGGCGGTGCCGCTGCGCGCGCTGCTCGACTACGTCGAAGCCACCTTCCGCCCGCTGACCAGCCAGAAGAACCTCGCCTTCACGGTGCGGACGGTCCAGCAGATCCCCGCCGAACTCCTCACCGACGACTACCGGTTGCGCCAGGTGCTGCGCAATCTGCTGTCCAACGCCGTCAAGTTCACCGAGCAGGGCCGGGTCGAACTGCGCATCGAGCCCGCCGACGAGACCGACCTGCCCGACGCCGTCCGGCGCGGCGGCCCGGTGCTCGCCTTCCACGTGAGCGACACCGGAGTCGGCATCGCCCCCCAGCACGTGGAGAGCGTCTTCGGCGCCTTCCAGCAGGCCGACGGCACCACCAGCCGCAAGTACGGCGGCACCGGCCTCGGGCTGTCCATCAGCCGCGAGATCGCCTACCTGCTCGGCGGCGCGATCACGGTGGAGAGCACCCTGGGCCGGGGCAGCACCTTCACCCTCTACGTCCCCGCGACCCGCCCCGACCTGGCCGAGACCGGCGCCGACGGGGCCCGCAAGGCGCTGGGCGCCGGGGGCACCGGCCCGTCCGAGGCGCCGGAGCGGGCCCCCTCGCCTCCCGCCGCCGGCCGGCCGCGGCGCCTGCTCGTGGTCGAAGGCCGCCCCAACGGCCTGCTGTCCCTGGTGGCGGAGAACGCCGTCGCCGACGTCGCCCGCTCCGCCGGCGCGCAGCGCCGGGTCGAGATAGTCACCACGGTCGGCGCCCCGGAAGCCGCCACTGCGCTCGCCACCGCCCCGTACCACTGCGTCGTCCTGGAGCTCGACCTGCCGGACAGCGCGGCGGCCACGCTCCTGGCGGAGATGGAACGCGACCCGGCCCTGCACACCGTCCCGGTGCTGGCCCACAACAGCCGGGGCGTCACCACCGGCGACGAGCACGCCGTCCGCCGGGAGGGGGAACGGCCGCTGGAGCTCATCTCCAGCCTCGACGAGCTGCGCGAACGCATCGCCCTCCACATGAGCGCCGACGGGCCCGGGCGCGTCCTGCCCCCGGCGCGCCCCGCGGACGGGAACCCCGCCCGGGGCCGCGGAGGCGACCCGGTGCTCTCCGGTCGCACCGCGCTGGTGGTCGACGACGACGACCGCAACCTCTTCGCGATCACCAGCATCCTGGAGCTGCGCGGCATGCGGGTCCTCCAGGCCGAAAACGGGCTCGCCGCGCTCGAAGCCCTCCGCGCGCACCCCGGGATCGACGTGATCCTGATGGACGTGATGATGCCCGAGATGGACGGCTACACCGCCACCGCGGCGATCCGCGCCATGCCCGAGCACGAGGGGCTGCCGATCATCGCGGTCACCGCCAAGGCGATGATCGGCGACCGGGAGAAGAGCCTGGCCTCGGGAGCCAGCGACTACATCACCAAGCCGGTGGACGCCGACGAGGTGATCGGCAGGATCAGGGACCACCTCACCCGGTAGTCGCCCTGCCCCATGCCCCGCGTCCCCTCGCACCCACCCCGACAGTCCAGAGCTCAGGAGCCGACAGCCGTGCACCATCCGCAGGAGCCGCGCGCCACGGACCGTCCGCAGGAGCAGCGCGCCACGGACCGTCCCGCAGCGGCCTCACCGACCGGTCCGGCCGCCGACACGCCGAGGGTCGGGGCGCAGCGGCGCGCTGCGGAGGCGCAGGCAGCGGCCCGGGCCCGCTCCGAAGGCGAGTCCGCGGCGGTCGACCGGCTCGCCACCACGGTGGAGCGGCTCAGGCTGGAACTGGAACGGACCCAGGCCCAGGCGGCGGGCCGCGCCGTCGTCGAGATGGGCGTCGGAGTGCTGGTGGAGCGCCTGCGGTGCGGGCCCACCGAGGCCGCCGGGCAGCTGGACAGCCTCGCGGAGCAGGCCGGGGTGACGGTCCTGGCGCTCGCCGCCGACCTGGTCAACCAGGCCGCGGCGGACGAGATCTCCGCCCTCGCCCGCGAGTTCGTCGCCGACGCCTCGGTTCCCCCCACCGAAGCGGTGGCCGTGCGGCTGCGCAGTGCCGAGGCGGACGTGCTCGCGAGCGGTGACGCCGCGGCGGCGGCGCGTTCCATGCTGGAGCACGTGCTGCGACCGCTCGGCGCGGCCGCCGTCGCCATCTGGGCCGCCCACCCGGACCTCTCCCTGTCACTGGCGGGCAGCGCCGGTTTCCCCGAGGAGGAGGCACGCCGCTGGCGCCACGTCCCGCCGGGCGTGCCGACCCCGGCCCGCCGTGCCCTGGACGAGCGCGCGGCGGTCGGCTACCCGACGCTCGCCGGCGCCTCGCTGCCCTCGATCGGCCAGCACGAGATCCACGGCGGCCGGCTCGCCGTCCCGGCCGGCGTCGGCGGGCGGCTCATCGGCGTCCTGGAGATCTGCTGGCCCGACGCGCTGCCCGAGCGCTCCCAGCCGCTCCAACGCCAGTTCGAGGCGCTCGCCGAGCTGGCCGCCACCACGCTGGAGTCCTGGAGCGGGCAGGAGCCCGCCGCCTGCGACCCGGCCGACGCGCAGTTCGGCGAACTGCGGCAGCTCACGGACGGCCTGCTCGACCCGTGCATGATCCTGCGGGCGGCGCCGGACAGCGACGAGTTCCCGCCCCGGTTCGTGATCCGCCACCTCAACCCGGCCTTCGTCGACTTCGCCGGCCGGCCCACCGGCGTACTCACCGGCGCCCGCCTGCTGGAGGCGTACCCGCTGGCGGCCGAACCGGGCGGCCTGGCCGACAAGGTCGAACACGTCTTCGCCACCGGGGAACCCTTCCGCGCCCAGGACATGCGCCTCGCCGCCCTGGTCGACGGAGTACCGCTGACCACCCGGGCACAGGTGAGCATCAGCCGGCACGGCAGCCACCTCGCGGTCGTCTGGCGCCTCGACGACGGCACCCCGCGCGTCGCCCGCCTGCTGCAGCACGCCCAGCGGCTCGGCCGGATCGGCGGTTTCGAGGAGAACCTGCGGACCCGGCAGATCGCCTGGAACGAGACGGTGTTCGAACTGCACGGGCTGCCGCCCACCGCCGCGCCCCTGGCCCTCGACCAGCTCCCCGACCACGCCCACCCGGACGACCGCCACGCCATCGACCGGTTCCTGCGCACCCTCCTGCACCACCAGCGCCCGGCCTCCACCGCCTTCCGCCTCCAGCGGCCGGACGGCGTCACCCGCCACATCCGCGTCGTCGCGGAGCCCGTCCGCGATCCCGGCAGCGGGCTCGGCAACGACCCCGGCAGCGGGCTCGGCACCGTCCGCGGCGCCTACCAGGACATCTCCGCCCAGCACTGGACGGAGGTCGCACTCGCCGCCACCCGCGACCAGCTCGCGCAGAGCGAGCAGCAGGCGGCCGAGCGCAGCCGCCTCGCCCTCCAGCTCCAGCACGCCATCATGCCGCCCACCCGGGGCCCGCTGGACCTGCACGATCTGAGCGTCGCCGTGCGCTACCGCCCGGCGGAGAAGGACCACCTGGTCGGCGGGGACTGGTACGACACCCTCGCCCTGCCCTCGGGAGACGTCCTGCTGTGCGTGGGCGACGTCTCCGGACACGGCATCGAAGCCGCCACCGGCATGGTCGCGCTGCGCAACGCCCTGCGCGGCCTGGCCGCCACCGGCGCCGGGCCGGCCCAGCTGCTGAGCTGGCTCAACAGCGTCACCCACCACCTGACCGACAACGTCACGGCCACCGCGGTGTGCGGCCTCTACGAACCCGCGACCCGCCGGTTGCGGTGGGCCCGCGCCGGGCACCCGCCGCCGGTCCTGCTGCGTGGCGGGCGGGCGGACATCCTGCCCCAGCTGGGCGGCATCCTCCTCGGCGCGATCGGCCACGCCGACTACGAGCAGGGCGAGCTCGTCCTGGAGGCCGACGACACGCTGGTGATGTACACCGACGGACTCATCGAGCGCCGCGACGAATCCCTCCAGGCGTCGCTGACCAGCCTGACGGCCCTCGCCGAGGAGTCCCGCACCGGGTCAACCACCGGCTCGGACACCGGGTCGACCACCGGCTCGGCCAACCTCGAAGAACTCCTGGACCACCTGCTGCGCTACAGCAACGCCGACACCGACGACGACACCTGCCTGGTCGGAGTGATGGTGCGGTAGCGGTCGGACGGCCACGACCGGCGCATGTCCGCGGCGAACCGGGGCAGCCGAGGGACGAATCGACGCGTCCCCTGATCGAGGAGGTCCCCGTGCTCGCCCTGGTCCTGGTCCTGCTGCTCGCCCTGCTCCTGTTCGGTTTCGGCTTCGCCCTGAAGGTGCTGTGGTGGGTCGCCCTCGCGGTCCTCGTCGTCTGGCTCCTGGGCTTCCTCGCCCGCGGCACCACCTCCGCCGGCGGGCGGGGCCGCTGGTACCGCTGGTAGCCCGCCGTACGTGCGGCCCCGTCGCCGGCCGACGGGGCACCCGAGCCGCCGCGCAGCCCCCGCGCGGCGGCTCGCGCGTGCGCGCCTCCCCCACCGCCCCGGGGGGCGGAACCGGCGGGTGTCGCGGGCGCGGACCGGGGCAGACGCCCAGGCATGAACCCGATCGAACGGGCCCTGCGCGCCGTGGACCGCTTCCAGCAGCACCGCCGGGTGCCCGCCGTCGTCATCGGCGTCGTGCGCAAGTACGGGGACGACCGGGGCGGGCTGCTGTCCGCCCTGATCACCTACTACGGCTTCGTCGCCCTGATCCCGCTGCTGCTCCTGCTCAGCACCGTCCTCGGCTTCGTCCTGCACGGCCACCCCGGGGCCCAGCAGTCGGTGCTGAACTCGGCGCTCGCCGACTTCCCGATCATCGGCGACCAGCTGCGCCAGAACGTCCACTCCCTCCAGGGCAGCGGCCTGGCGCTGGCCATCGGCGCGCTCGGCCTGCTGTACGGGGCGCTCGGCATCACACAGGTCCTCCAGCACGCCATGGCCGAGGTCTGGAACGTGCCCGGGGTGCAGCGGCCCGGCTACTGGCCCCGGCTGGCGCGCGGCCTGCTGCTGTTCACGGTCCTGGCCGCCGGCCTGGTGCTGGGTACGGCGGCCGCCTCGCTGGTCGGCAGCGCCCTGGGCGGGGTGCCCGCCCGGGTCGGGGGCCTGCTGGTCTCGGCGCTGCTGAACACCGCCCTGTGCCTGGCCTGCTTCCGGGTGCTCACCCCGCGCGAGATCCCGACCCGGGCCCTGCTGCCCGGCTGCGTCGTCGCCGGGCCGCTGTTCACCGTCCTCCAGGCGTTCGGTTCGCTCCTGGTGACCCACGAACTGCGCCACGCGGGCCAGGTCTACGGCTTCTTCGCGACCGTGATCGGCCTGCTCTCCTGGCTCTACCTGGCCGCGCAGATCACCGTGTACGCCGCCGAGGCCAACGCGGTGCTCGCCCGTCGGCTGTGGCCCCGCAGCCTCCTGCAGCCGCCGCTCACCGCCGCCGACGAGAAGGTGCTGTCCTCCGTCGCCCGTCAGGAGGAGCGCCGCCCCGAACAGCACGTCGAGGTCTCCTTCCACGACGGGGAGCGGCCCGGCGGGGCCGGGGAGGACGGCCCGCACGGCCCGTCCTCCCCCGGCGCCCGGTGACACCCCCTGCGGTTACCGCCCGTCCCGGCCCGGGCGGTGCAGCTCGCTCGCCGGGGCGGCGGTCGCGGGCCGGTACACGGTGAGCCCGGCCGGGGCCTTGGACAGCCGCAGGGCCCCGCGCGCGGGGACGCTCTCGCCGTCGACGGCGATGCGGGCGGCGTCGCCGAGGGAGTCCAGGTCCAGGGCGCGCAGCCGGGCGGCCCGGTAGACCTGGGACCGGTCCAGGGTGCCGGACAGGAAGGCGGCGGCCAGGCGGGTGCGGGCGAAGGGCCGGCCGCCGTCGACGACCCGGACGTCGAGCTGTCCGTCGGCCAGGGCGGCGCGGTGGGTGGGGGCGAAGCCCGCCGGTTCGTACGCCCCGTTGCCGGCGAACAGCAGCCACAGCCGGTGCGGGCGGCCGTCGGCGTGGAGGGTGACGGGTTCGGCGGTCGGCAGCAGCTTGGCGACGGCCACCGCGAGGGCCGGCCACTTGCCGATGCGCTTCTCCAACTTCTCCCGCTGGTGGACGAGTTCGGGGTAGATGCCGAGGCTGAAGGTGTTCACGAAGGTCCGGGCGCCGGCGTCGTCGGCGGCCAGGCCCAGGTCCACGCCGACGGCGGCGCCGGCCTGGACGGCCTCGGCGGTGGCCTCGTGGGTGGTGGCACCGAGATCGAGGGCGAAGTGGTTGAGGGTGCCGCCGGGGAAGACCGCCAGCGGCAGCGCGCGCTCGACGGCCAGCGCCGCGGCCAGGTTGACGCTGCCGTCGCCGCCGCACACCCCGAGCGCGCCGCCGGCCCTGGCGGCCCGGTCGGCGGCCTCCGTCAATGTCTTCGCCAGGTCGTCCTGCGGGCCGCACACCCGGACGTCCGCCTCGGGCAGCAGGGCGCGCAGCGTCCCGGCCACGTCCTCGGCGGCGGGAGCGAGCGGAGAACCGCTGCCGGAACCCGAGTTGACCACCACCGACAGCCCCCTCCCCTGCGGCAGGGCCGGGGCCGGACAGGCGGCCGGGGCGGCGGGCGGCGGCACGTCGGACGAGCGCGGCCACCAGTGCAGGGTCGCGGCGGCCGCCGCCGTACCCAGGGCCGCACCGGCCAGGACGTCGCCCGGGTAGTGCACGCCGGTGTAGACGCGCGAGAGGGCCACCGCCGCCGCGACCGGCGCGACGGCCGCGCCCAGCAGCGGGGACTCGATCGCCACACCGGCGGCGAAGGCGGCCGCGGACGCGGAGTGACCGGAGGGGAAGGAGGTGGTGACGGGCTGGCGCAGCAGCCGACGCACGGCCGGGACGGCGTCCAGCACCGGGCGGGGCCGGCGGGTGGCGTGCTTGGCGACGGTGTTGGCGGTGGCCGAGGCGATGGCGAGCGAGCCGAGGCCGCGCAGGGCCGCGCGGCGCCCGCGGCGTCCGCCGACCGCGCCGAGGACGGCGGCGGTGCCCATCCACAGCACCCCGTGGTCGGCGGCCCGGCTCAGCGCCCGCAGCCAGGGGCGGGTGCCGTGCAGCGGCGCGGCGGCGATACGGTCGAAGAGGGCTCGGTCTATGGCGTCCAGTCGTGTGGTCTTCAGTCGCTTCATCCGACGAACCTACGGCGCGCGGGCGACAACACCGGGGAGGAGGCCGGGAGTGTGTCGCGGCGGCCGGCCGGCCGTGACGGGCCGCGTGCAGGATCCGGAACTCCCCAGCAGGGCGGCTCGGTGTGGCTGCCACCCCGCGCCGCCGTCCCGCGCCGCCGTCCCACGCCGCTACCCCGCGCCGCTACCCCGCGTCGCGCGGCGGCAGCCCTCGGGTGATCCGGTTGAACAGCTCGGCCAGCGGCTCGCCGAGGTCCTGACCGAACTCGGTCAGCCCGTAGGTGACCTGGGGCGGTGTCGTCGGCTCGACCTTCCGCCAGACCAGGCCGTCCTGGACCAGCGCGCGCAGGGTCTGGGCGAGCATCTTCTCGCTGATGCCGTGGATGCTCTCGCGCAGCTCGTAGAACCGGAGGTCGTTGCTCTGCAGGGAGATCAACACCCAGATGCCCCACCTGCTGGTCACGTGGTCGACCACGTCGCGCGCGGGGCAGTCGGTGTGAAACACCTCATACCGCTTCCCGGCCTCGCCCTGCCTGTGCTGCACACCTACCACCATGTCCTGAGCTTACGTCAAGGTATGTCCTTACCAAGGGTTAGCCCCGGCTCCTAGCGTGAGGACCACCGAGGCCACAGCGGCCACGGCGGACGTCGAACGAGGAGTTGACCATGATCGTGGTGACCGGGGCTACCGGCAATGTGGGCCGGCCGCTGACGCGGGCGCTGGCCGAGGCGGGCCAGCAGGTGACGGCGGTGTCGCGGCACGCGGCGGCGGTGCCGGACGGTGTCCGCCACGTGGCGGCCGACCTGGCCGGGCCGGCCGGCCTCGAACCCGCGCTGGCCGGGGCGAAGGCGCTCTTCCTGCTGCTGTCCGGCGACCTGCACGCCGCCGGGGCCAACCCGGCCGACCTCATCGGCCAGGCCGTGACCGGCGGGGTCCGCCGCATCGTCCTGCTCTCCTCGCAAGGCGTGGCGACCAGGCCCTTCGGCCCGACGCGGATCGCGATGCGCGAACTGGAGGACGTCCTGCGGGGGTCCGGCGTGGACTGGAGCATCCTGCGGCCGGGCGGCTTCGCCTCCAACGCCCTGTGGTGGGCCGACTCCGTCCGCGCGCAGCGGGTCGTCGCCGCGCCCTTCGGCGACGTCGGGGTGCCGATCGTCGACCCGGCGGACATCGCCGACGTCGCGGCGGCCTGCCTGCTGGAGGACCGGCACAACGGCGGCGTGTACGAGCTGACCGGCCCGGAGGTGATCACCCCCCGCCAGCAGGCGCAGGCCATCGCGGCCGCCCTGGGCTCTCCGGTACGGTTCCACGACCTCACCCGCGACGAGGCCGGCGCCGCCATGGCCCAGGGCATGCCGGTGGAGCTCGCCCAGGACACCCTGGACATCCTCGGCTCCCCGAACCCGGCCGAGCTGCGCGTCAGCCCGGACGTCCAGCGGGTCCTCGGCACCGCCCCGCGCCCCTTCGCCGCCTGGGCCGCCCGCAACGTCGCCGCCTTCCGCTGAGCCTGCCCAACCGGCCCCGTCCGCACCACACCGGCTCACGGCCGACGGCCGACTCCGGATGTTCCGGGTGTGGAACCGCCGATCCCGGGCAGACGCCGTCCGGGGCGGACCGAGCCCCCGCTACCGAGAGGAGTGATCCGATGAGTGCCAAGGACAAGCTGCACAACGCGGCCGAGAAGGTCCACGGCAAGGCCAAGGAAGCCGCCGGACGGGCCACCGGCGACCGGGTCGTCGAGGCCGAGGGCCGGGGCAAACAGATCAAGAGCGACCTGAAGCAGGCCGGCGAGAAGATCAAGGACGTCGGAAAGGACTGACCCGGCGCACGGCGGCCGCGCCCGCGCGGCCGCCCCGCCCCGGCCGGCTCAACGGCCCCCGCCCCCGGCCCGAGGGACCCAGGAACCCGTGGAGACGCCGCAGTCCCGCGTGACCGGCGAGAACGCCCGGCCGCCACGCGCCGGTCGGCCCGAACCCTCTCGGGGTTCGGGCCTGGCGGTGGCGGCCTGCACACGCGGCGGGTGTGCGGCTGGGGTGTGATCAGCCGATCTGGCCCCAGGGAGAGAACGGACCGCCGGGAGTGGCCTGGCTGCTGCCGGCGACGTTGCCGTTGGCGGAGGTCACATAGATGGCGATGGTGTTGAACTGGCTGAACACCACGCTCGGGTCGCTGGCCACACCTGTGGGGTCACCCGCGTCCGCGATCGTGACCCACGATCCGAACGGTCCGCCCGGGGTGTTCTGGTTGCTGCCCTGAATGGTGCCGCCCGTAGTCCGGGCGTAGACCACCATCGTGCCGTTGGGCACCTGAAGCGCAGCTGGCTTCCCGACGAACCCACCACCCGTCGAAAGCTGCTGCCAGGGAGAGAAAGGACCACCCGGCGTGCCCTGACTGGCACCGACGACATTGCCGCTGACAGACGTCACATAGACCGCGATGGTGCCGGACTGAGTG